>JAJRWW010000242.1 GCA_024276595.1 Myxococcota bacterium | reverse complement strand
AGGGGCGACCCTCGCCTGGGCCTCGTGCTCCTGCTGGCCATGTTGGTCAACATGGCCGTGGCCAGCTTCGTGGGGGCCATGGTGCCCACCCTGCTCAACGCGTTCCGCCTGGACCCGGCCCTGGGCAGCGGGGTGATCGTCCCCACCTGCACGGACGTGGTCGGGTTCTTCGCCTTCCTCGGGCTGGCCAGCGTGATCATGCTCTGAGCCAAGGAACCGGGGGGCGGCCTGGGGCAGGCGGTTGCCCCTCAGATGGTGGCCTCGTTGTGACGCTCCAGCACAAAGAAGGACACGAACACTCGGCGCTGACCCCACAGGGCCACGTACGCCTTTCCCAGCAGGAGGTCGTGGTCGTCGGAGTAGGGGGAGACCAGGTAGTCGCGCAGCCTGCGGCTGGGATCCAGGGCCGGGTTGCGGTCGCAGTCGTAGCTCAAAAGCAGCGCGTTGGGATACCGGTTGTCGGCCTCGCTCAGATCCACCGGGTAGCAGCGGAAGTATCCGTGCCGGACGGGCTCCCCCCCCTTGAGGCGGTCGAGCCACTCCTCGCCCAGGCCGTTGGCCACCGTCTGAACGTTGTATCCGTCCACAGCACGCTCTGGGTCGGCCACTGGATCCTCCAGGTAGAAGCCCTTTTTGAACTTCCGAAAGCCCAGCATATCCGTGAGACCGAAGGTGTTGTACCCTCGAAACTCCCAGTCCAGCAGCCGAGTCGGGTCCGGGCGCACGCCGCAACGCATTACGCGCTCCAGCTCGTCGTTGCCCGCCAGGGCGAGCGAGGTGAAGTCGTACCGCTCACCGTTTGGCTGTAGGGGCTCTGTGGCCTGGGATCTGGGGGGAGCCGTGACATGCTCTGTTTTCCTGGCGCTCATGGGGATCCCTCCTTCCGCCGGGGCCGCAGCAGACCGCCGCCCCTTTGATACCACAGCAGGGTATCGGCGAGGCCCTGCCGCGACTCCGGGTAGGTGAACAGGAAACCTGTATCGAGGATCTTGCTGTTGTCGAATACCCGGTCCAGCCGGAGATCGAGGGCCCAGGACAGGTCCTCCAGCAGCTTCGAGCTGTCCACGCCGAGCCAGGCCATTCCCCGGACCGCGGCCAGGATCGCTGCCCTCACCCCAGGGGTGCTCACCGGTGTCACCGGTGCCACCGGTGTCACCGGTGGAAGAGGCACTATCGGCTTGCCCAGGATCTCTCCCACGAGGCGCACCAGCTCGGCCACCTCCAGGGCGCCGCCGTCGTCCAGATTGTACGTCTCGCCGTCCGAGGTGGGCTCCTCGGCCAAGAAAAGCGCAGCAGCACACAGGTCCCGAACGTGCACCAGCCCGAGGCGATTACGCCAGCTCCTGGAGCAAAGGAGCACCGGAGCGGAGCTCAGCACACCCAGGAGCCAGCCCACATCGCGTCTTCCACGCGGACCATAGACCCCGCTGGGCCGCAGGACGCTGTAGCGCAGCCCCCGGTCCGCCCCGTACTCTGCCAGGAGCCGCTCCCCCATGGTCACGGCGGTGAGCCAATGTCCCCTGGGCTCCCAGGGCGACTCCTCGGTGAGGGGCAGGGGCGCCCAGGGAGCGTAGCCTGCGCAAGAGCTCCAGTGCACCAGCTTGGAGAAGCTGGGCTGGTCCAGGAGACGCTCCAGGAGCGCTCTTGTGGAGTCGTACACGAGCCGCTCAGCGTCCCTTCGCGAGGAGGAGGGTGGGCGTCGGGCCCCGGCGGTGTGGAAGCAGAGCCTGACGTCGCGTACCACTGGACCCAGGCTGGTGGGGTCACCCAGGTCTGCCACCACCAGCTCCACCCCGAGCCGGCGGATGATGCGTCGCGCCGCGCTGGTCTCCAGATCGTTGGCCTCGCACTGGGAGGCCAGGTCTGTGGCGCGGACAGGGTAGCCGCGCTCGCAAAGCAGCTCCAGCATGTGGGAGCCGAGAAACCCGCATGCTCCGGTCACAAGGCAAAGGGGCTTGCTCATTTGGCGCCTGCTCCGTCCCATGTCGTGCCCTCGGGCCACGGGGCCGCCGGTCACGGGTCACGACCTGGAGCATAGGCACCGAGAGGCGAGGAGGCAAGCTCGCTGACAGTGGATGCTCATTGCAGTAGCCACCGCGGTCCCATGTGACTATGTTGTGGCGATGGGGCGCAGGTCGCCTGGCCCCTGGCTCCACACAGGAGGATGAGAACATGACCCTCGAGCTCGAGAGACATCCAACCCTGGGCCAGCCTCCTGGCCCTGTGGTGATAGTCATCATGGATGGCGTCGGCATCGGCTCCGGTGGCGAGGACGACGCCGTGGCGCGGGCCCGCACCCCTACCCTCGACCGGCTGTGGGCTCGCTATCCGCACACCCGGCTCCAGGCCCACGGCAAGGCGGTGGGGCTACCCAGCGACGGGGACATGGGCAACAGCGAGGTGGGACACAACGCCCTCGGGGCTGGCCGCGTCTTTGCCCAGGGCGCCCTGCTGGTGAACAACGCCATCCAGAGCGGCGCCATCTTCGAGGGGAAGGTGTGGCGCTCCATCCTGGAAAGGTGCCGTGCCGGTGGCGCCCTGCACCTCATCGGCCTGCTGTCTGACGGCAACGTGCATAGCCACATCGACCAGCTCTTCGCTCTCATTCGCGACGCCGAGCGGCAAGGTGTGAAGCGGCTCTATGTGCACCCGCTCCTCGACGGCAGGGACGTGCCCGAGACATCTGCCCTGGTGTACATCGAGCGTCTGGAGGCCCTGCTTTCCGAGCTAGGCACCCGAGGGCGTAGCTTCCGCATCGCGTCGGGGGGGGGGCGCATGCTCGTCACAATGGATCGCTACGAGGCCGACTGGTCCATTGTCGAGCGGGGCTACAACGCTCACGTGCACGGCAAGGGCCGCCCCTTCTCCTCGGCCACCGAGGCCATCGAGACCTACCGCGCCGAAGATCCCGAGCTCATCGATCAGTTCATGGGCGAGTTCGTCATCGTGGAAGGGGGCGAGCCAGTTGGCAAGATCCGCGACGGAGACTCGGTGGTGTTCTTCAACTTCCGGGGCGACCGAGCCCTGGAGATAACCCGCGCCTTCGAGGAGGGAGAGAGCTTCGACAAGTTCGACCGCGGGCGTCGGCCAGAGGTGCTCTTTGCCGGCCTGATGCAGTACGACGGTGACCTGCTGATCCCAGGGCAGTTTCTGGTGGAGCCCCCGGCCATCGAGCGCACCATGGGGGAGTACCTGGCCAGGAGCGGGGTGACCCAGATGGCCTGCGCCGAGACGCAGAAGTTCGGGCACGTGACCTATTTTTGGAACGGCAACAGGGGAGGGAAGTTCGACGAAGCCCTGGAGACATACCTGGAGGTCCCCTCCGACCGGGTGCCCTTTGAGCAGCGTCCATGGATGAAGGCGGCGGAGGTGACGGACGCGGTGGTGCAGGCCATCCTCGGCGGAGAGCACCGCCTGGTTCGGGTCAACTTCGCAAACGGAGACATGGTGGGTCACACGGGGGACCTGGACGCGGCTGTCACGGCGGTGCAAGCGGTGGACCTGTGCCTGCGGCGCTTGCTCCAGGCCGTGCGGCGCACCCAGGGGGTCGTCCTCGTGACCGCGGATCACGGCAACGCCGACCAGATGTACGAACGGGACAAGAAGACCGGCGCCCCCAGGCTAGGTGAGGCCGGCCAGCCCCAGGCAAAGACCTCGCACACCCTCAACCCGGTGCCCCTCTTTCTGGTGGACCACTTGGGCCTCCCCCGCGAGCTGGACCTGCTCCAGGACCCCTCCGCTGGTCTATCGAACGTGGCCGCCACAGCCCTGGAGCTGCTGGGCTTTTTGCCCCCGCCAGACTACGACCGCTCTCTTGTCGTGGGGGGAGGCTGAGGCCACAATCCCGAAGACCATCCGGGCCGCCGATTTGATATAGTCGGGTGAGGGCGGCCGGCTCCATCCTCCGGTGGCCCGACGACCCATGACCAAAGACACCTTTGCCGGCACCTCCGCACCCGAGAGCCCCGAGAGCCCCGAGAGCCCCGAGAGCCCCGAGAGCCCACCCCAGGGGGAGGTGTCCCTCTCATCCATCTCGGTGCAGCTCGGGCTGTTGTCGGTGCTCGCCCCGGCCTTTGTTCGCCGGCACCAGGCGCTTCCCTACGCGGTGGTTGGCCAGACCCTCCGGCTGGTGACCACCCAGCCCGACCCATCCCTTCTCCTGGATGAGGTGGCTTTCTGTACGGGGCTCCGCGTTGAGGCAGTGTCCCCGAGGGACGGAGATCTCCCCAGGCTCATCGAGGCGTGCGTGGAGGCCTGGGAGCGGGGGGAGCAGTCCTTTGCGACCACCAGCTCCGGCGCCGCCCTGGCGGAGGCCGACCTGGTCTACCTGGAGGACCTGGGCGACCTGGCAGCTCCGCCAGAGCCCGTGGGCTCTGCCTCGGCTCGCCAGGGGGCAGGCTCGTCGTACCGAGGCCGCCCAGGCGCCTCGGTGCCAGGGCGCGTGGAGGAAGATCACCTGCACGAGCTCCACCGCGGCCAGCTCCCTGCAGAGGCCGACGGGCTGCCTCCGGTGGTGGACATGGCCCCAGTCCCGAGCTCTGGCGCGGGCCCAGGGGCGCAGCCGGAGGGGCCGGGTCTGGACCATCTTGCCCACGCCTCCACCGTCGACGTGTCCAAAATGGGAGATGACAGGCCACCAGAGGACGCGGACCTGCTGCGAGACGCGGACCTGCTGCGAGACGCGGACCTGCTGCGAGACGCGGACCTGCTGCGAGACGCGGACCTGCTGCGAGACGCGGTCTCGCAGGGCCAGGCGCACGGCGCTGGCCTGGCCAGTGAGCCCACTCCGCTTCCCGACCACCGCCCGGCCGCTGGTTTGACGGCCCTGTTCGCCACAGATCATGCGGATGATCGACGGGAGCTGGTCCGGCTAGGCCAGGCCCTGGGCTTTGAGACCACCGGAGCGTCGCGCGCCCTGGATGTGCTGGAGCGGCTGGAGGACCGGTCCCTGGACCTGGTGCTGCTGGACACCAGGCTCCGAGGGACGCACCCCCTCGTGCTCGCCCGTCAGCTCCGCGCCGAGCCCCGCCACGCTCGCATGGCCATCGTCTTTCGTGGAGACATCCCGCGCTCCTGGCAGATCCTCCGCGACCTGGCGGACACCTACGGTGTGGACGGGTACCTGGGACGGCACCACGACACGGCCACGCTGCTTTGGATCCTGGAGGAGGCCCTCGCCGCTCGGCTGGCCGAGGCCCGGCCGCTGCGAGAGCCGACTCGCATCGCCCGGGCCAAGGAGAAGCTCATGGAGGGGGTATCACTGTATCGCGAGGGTGCCCTGGACCAGGCGGTGAAGCTCTTTCGAGCTGGCATCGAGCTGGATCCCTTCGCCCCGAAGCTGCACGTGAGCCTGGCCATCGCCCTGGTGAAGCGCAGGGAGCCATACGCCGCCATGGAGTCCTTCGAGCGGGCGCTGTCGCTGGATCCCAGCCTCACCACTGCCTCCCAAAACCTGGCCACCCTGTACGAAAAAAAAGGTTTTCGAAACAAAGCGGTCGAACTTTGGGCGCAAACACTGCATCCTAGACTGGACGAGGAAACCAAACTCAAGCTGCGCGCCCGGATCGCGAAGCTGCTGTGAGCTCTGCCGTCGATGAAGTTCATCTGTGACAAGTGCCGGACCAAGTACACCATCGCCGACGAGAAGGTTCGCGGCAAGGTCCTCAAGATCCGCTGCAAGAACTGTGGCAACATCATCGAGGTCCGGGAGCCATCATCCCGTCCGGCAGCCCCCCCCAGCCCCATAAAGAAGCCATCTACCCAGGGCGCCCTCAAGGCCGCCACGCGCCACGGTGGCGCTCGGCGGCGCCCGGCAGCCACTCCCAAGAAGGGCATTGATGGCTCCAGTGCCGAGCGGCAGCCCAGGGGCGCTCCTCGACCGGGTGCCCGGGCTGACAGGGCCCGCCCCGGTGGCAGCGCGGCCTCCTCTGGGCGGGCATCGGCCAGGGCGAGCAGCAGGTCTACTGGCCCTCGCCCCTCCCAGGGCAACAAGGGGGCCGCATCTCCCAGCAAGCCATCTCTCTCCGGGGGACGGCCCCTCTCCAGCTCGCCAAAAGGTCGACCCTCCTTGGGCGGCAGGTCTCCCCTCACCGCTAGCAGGTCCGTCCCTGTGGAGGACGACGAGCCCAAGACCGTCGTGTCGGCCTTGCCCCAGGAGCTGCTCCAGGAGCTCCAGGGAGGTGGCAAGCCTGCTCCGGCCTCTGGAGATGATGACGGATGGTTCCTGGGGGACGACCGCGGGGAGTACGGCCCCATGACCTTCGCCGAGCTGGCCGCTCGTTGCCAGCGTGGGGAGCCTGGACCCAACGCGGAGGCCTGGCGAGAGGGGTTCGCCGACTGGCGGCCTCTGGAGGAGATCCCAGAGCTGAAGCCCTACGTCAAGGTCGCTCCGCCTCCCAGGCCCCTGCAGGGCTCCCACCTGCCCGCGTCGCCCTACACCAAGACCCCGGCCAAGGACGTCGCCGGGCAGACCCCCGCCCCGGCTAGCAAGGCCCCCCTCCCGGCCAAGGTTACATCCGCCCCTCGGCCAGAGGACTCCCTGGTGAAGATCCCAAGGGCGGCCCCCGACGCCACCCCGCCGCCGGCCGAGAGCCGATGGCCAGAGCCGGCGCCCATGGTGCCGACCGCCGCCACGCCCCCGCCCATGACAGCCGCCGCGGCCCTCACGCCCGAGCCGTTCCTCCCGGCCGGAGCCGGAGCCGGAGCCGGAGCCGCCCAGACCGCCGCTAGCTCCACCGGCGCCCATGTGAGCCCAGGGGTCGGGCAGCCCCTCCCCAACCCGAGCCTGGTGGAGATCAAGCGAGAGCGCCGCCCAACGCTCCTCATCGGAGCCGCGGTGCTGCTGCTCTCGGTGGGCGTCATCGTCCTGGTGGTGTTCCTGATCACCTCCAGAAAGAAGCCCACCTCCCCATCGAGCACCACCACCGCCGAGGTCTCCATGGCCACCGCTCCGCCCATGCGCCTGGCGGTGGCCGCTCCGCCCATGCGCCCTATGTCCCCCATGAAGGCGCCCCCTGAGGACGACTCCACGGAGCTGGATCTCGACATCGACGTCTCCACGGGCATGGTCACCAGGTCCATGCGGCGCAGGCCCGTCAGAGGGACGATGCGGCCGAGGCCGGTCATGGAGGTCATGCACGCGTCCTCCTCCGGGGGGAGCCTCTACGGCCTGCCCGCCATGCGCCCGGGCTTCGTGGGCCTGATGGGGTTCGGCTCTCCATCCATGACCTCGGTGACTGCCAGTGGCGGTGGCCGCCCCGGTGACCTCCGCTCGGTGATCAAGCGCAACTACAATCGCCTTCGGCGCTGCTACGAGAAGGCAGCCCGGCTCAACTCCCGCATCAAGAACCCCAGGCTGCGCATCACCGTGAAGGTGAGCGCCGCGGGCAAGTGCAGGAGCGTCTACGTCTCCCCGGCTCGCTACCAGTCCAACACACTGGGCATCTGCGTCCGGCGTACCATCATGAGCTGGCGCTGGCCGTCGTTTAGCACTGGCTACCGCTGGACCTTCTCTGCCCGCTTCTCCGCCGGTTGAGACCTGGCTTCGTCACGGGTTGGCGTAGGGATCGGAGATCTGCACCAGGTCCGAGGTGTCCAGCATCTGCTGGGCCAGCGCCTGGACGTCTCCCAGGCGAGCCTCTGCCTCGATCACCGCATCGCTCGTGGCGCCGGTCTCTGGGTGGTCGGGGACGAACAGGGAGCAGCAGTCCACGTGGGGCCTCACGGAGATGTCGTAGGTGCCCACCCGGCGAGCCAGGTCGATGGTCTCGGCCTTGTCGAAGGTCACCAGGGGGCGCAGCACCGGCAGGCAAGCCACCTCACCGATGCAGGCGAGGTTCTCCAGGGTCTGGCTGGCCACCTGGGCCAGGGAGTCCCCGGTGGCCAGGGCCAGCGCCCCCTCGGCGCGCGCCGCCAGCTCCGCCGCCCGCAGCATCATGCGCCGATAGAGCACCACCGCCAGTCGCGGCGGACAGCGGCGCTGGATCTCGAGCTGCACCTCGGTGAAGCGAACGATCCTGAGCGTCATGGCTCCTGCGTATCGGGCCAGCCGAGAGCAGAGGTCCACTACCTTTGTCCGGGCATCTTCTCCGGTGTATGGAGGAGACTCGAAGGTGATGGGCCGGATGGTACAGCCCCTCTTGAGGAGCAGGTACCCGGCCACCGGAGAGTCGATTCCCCCCGACAGCAGAAGCTGAACCGGCCCCGCGCTCCCCACGGGCAGGCCCCCAGGGCCGGGGCTGCGACCGGTGGTGACGAAGGTGCGCTGGGAGCCGATCTCCACCTCCACCAGCAGGTCGGGTCGGCGCAGGTCGGCGGGCAGGGCAATGGCCTCCCCCACCGCGGCCCCCACCGCCCGGGAGATGTCGGGGGACTTCATGGGGAAGCGCTTGTCCGAGCGCCTGGTCTCGACCTTGAAGGTGCGTGGGGAGGCGCCGCTCCAGGCGGCCACCGCTGCCCTGGCCTCTGCTGCGGCTGCCGCCATGAGGGCGTCCAGGTCCGGCTTCACCGGGGTCACCCTGGAGAAGGAGGTCAACCCAAAGACATGGCCCAGCCGATCCCGGGCCTCCTCGGCGTGACCCTCCGGGAGCTCCACCTCCACGCGTCCGTGGAGGCGTGTCACCCGACCTCCCAGGGGCCCCATCACTCGCTTGACGTTGTGCAGCAGACACCGCTCGAAGAAGGGTCGGTTTCCCCCCTTCAAAAAGAGCTCACCGTATCGAAGAATGAAGAGGGTCATCCTATTGCGTACCTCTTGACGGTCCGGGCCAGCGTCTGCACCGCCCGCCGGGCGTTGTCCACGGTGCTCTCGGCGCCGAATGAGACCCTGATGGTACCCAGGCGCGGCGAGAGACCAATTGCCCGGAGCACATGGCTCTGTTTTTGGGCTCGTGCATGGCAGGCGGCCCCAGCCGAGACCAGGACCCCCAGCTCATCCATGCCGCGCACCAGCGCCTCGGAGGAGATCCCGGCCACCGAGATGCTCAGGATCCAAGGCAGGCAGTTGTCGCGGTTGCCGTTGATTCGCGCTCCGGGGACCTGGCGGCGCAGCTCCTCCTCGAAGGCGGCACAGACCTCGGACACCTGCGAGGCCCGCTCCGTCCGGTGGGCCTCAGCGGCCAGCAGCGCCGCAACGAAGCCAACCACCCCCGGCACGTTTTCGGTGCCAGGGCGCACGCCCCACTCCTGGTCCCCGCCTCCGAAGATCCGCTGGGGCCGCCTGGAGCCCGTGACGAGGGCGCCCACTCCACGTGGACCGCCCACCTTGTGCGCGCTGAGGGCGACCAGGTCTGCTCCCCAGCGCTCCGGCTCCAGCGGCAGCCTGGTCAGGGATTGAACCGCGTCCACGAAGGTGGTGCAGCTCGGTGCCCGCTCCTTGACCCGGCCCAGGGCCAGCTCCAGGGGCTGCACGGTGCCCAGCTCGTTGTTTACGTGCATCAAGCAGGCCAGCGCAGTGTCCGGGCGGGCCGCCTCGGCGAAGCGCTCGGGATCCACCACCCCGCCAGGATCGGGGGGGACCAGCGTCACCTCGAAGCCACGCCGCTGCAGGATCTGCAGTGAGCCCAGCACCGCCGGGTGCTCTATGGCGGACGCGATCACATGGCCTCGCTCCCTGGGCAACAGGGTTCCCAGCACCGCCAGGCCCACGGACTCGGTGCCGCCGCTGGTAAAGACGAGACGCTCGGGGGTAAAATCCAGCGCCTGCGCCATGCGGTCCCGAGCCTCCTCCAGCAGTCGGGCAGCGGCCCTACCGGAGTGGCCCAGGGCAGAGGGGTTGCCGGGCGCGTCCCTGTAGGCATCCATCATCGCTGTGGCGGCCTCGGGCACCAGCGGCGTGGCCGCGGCGTGATCCAGGTAGATGATGTCGTCCTCCATGCCAAGGGCCCATACCAGAGCGGGGCCCCTGTGGCAACAGCTTGCGTGGCCGAGGTCCGGCCCTGGGCGCTGGCAGAAGGGGTCGCGTCAACGCTCGTGGCAGGCGAGCGGACGCAGCCCGGTGTCTGGAAAAATTCCGCGGTGTTTGCTTGCGTACGGCGCGCGCCCCAGCTAAAAATAGCCTACGGTGAGGCTGGCGACATTTGGGTGTCCGATTGTCCAGTGGGTAGCTCCAAAGGAGATGGCCGAATGAGCGGCAGTGACGAGAGCACGAAGACCGCGGTGACCGAACCGGGTGAGACCACCACCCCCTCAGCCAACGGGGCCGACGCCCAGCCCAAGGTGCGCCTGCCCCGAGACAGCAGCGGCGAGATGATTGCCGTGGAGGTGAGCCAGGCCGAGGGTTTGCCCACGGCAGACGCCGCACCCGCTGGTGATGCCGAGCCGTCCGGCGACGCGGACCCGGTCGCTGATCTCACCGCCCAGCTCGAGAAGAAGCAGGAGCAGCTCCTGCGGGTGGCGGCGGACTTTGACAACTACAAAAAACGTGCCCGAAGGGACGCATCGGAGGCGGCCTTCCAGGCCAGAAACGAGATCCTGCAGGACATCCTTCCTGTGATCGACAACGTGGAGCTGGCCCTGGCTCACTCCGCGGAGGGCGCCGAGGGAGAGGCTGACCTCGAGTCCCTGCGCGAGGGTATGCAGATGGTGCTGAAGCAGTTTCATTCGGTGATGGAGAAGCACCGGGTCAAGCCCCTGGACTCACTCGGTCAGCCCTTCGACCCGAGCTTCCACGAGGCGCTTCAGCAGCGTGAAACAGAGGACCACCCTCCCGGCACGGTGGTGGAGGAGTTCAGGCGCGGCTACATGATGGGGGATCGGCTCATCCGGCCAGCCATGGTTGTCGTGGCCGCCGCTCCGGCGGGCGCGCCCGAGGGTAGAGACGACGAGGAGAGCCAGAGCACAAGTGGCGAGGGGAGCGAGAGCTAGCGGGCTGACGCGCTTGCGGTCAATGATCGAGGGAACGAAAGAGCAACCACCAGACGCAGCCACAAAGCGCAATGAGCAAGATTATCGGCATCGACCTCGGCACCACCAACTCCTGCGTCGCCATCCTCGAGGGGGACGACGCGGT
>JAJRWW010000241.1 GCA_024276595.1 Myxococcota bacterium | reverse complement strand
GCCGCTGGAGCTTCCCGGCCTTGGCCTGGCGCCGCTGGAGCTTCCCGGCCTTGGCCTGGCGCCGCTGGAGCTTCCCGGCCTTGGCCTGGCGCCGCTGGAGCTTCCCGGCCTTGGCCTGGCGCCGCTGGAGCTTCCCGGCCTGGGACCGCCGCCGCTGCCCTCTCGGAGCTGGCGCATGGCCTCTGCGTCCCGTTCCTTTTCTGCAGCGGTGCGCCCGGGCTCTGGCCGGGTGACCTGGCTGTCAGGATCCTTGGGCAGCTCTGGGAGGTTGTTCAATATCTCCTCGTCCACGTTGGTGGGATCCACACGGTCCAGCCCTGTGGCGAGCTGCTGAAGGGCAGAGTCGATGGAGAGCATCACCTCCGAAACCTCGGCTGGGTTCTTGGCCTCAACCGAGGCGGCCAGCCGCTTGTGCAGCGCCAGAACGGACTGCATGGCGCGGACCACCTGGGCTCGCAGCCCCTCGTCGGTCACAGCCAGGAGCTGGCGCTGGGCCTTTGGTGCGAAGTTCTCCTTCAGAAAAGCACCCCACTCCAGGGCCTTTTCTCCCACGAGGCTGTCGACGGGGTTCTTGTCTCCTGCCACCTCGCAGAAGAACTCTGCCCAGTCACTGCAGCCAGACGCTATGGCCTTTGTCCACTCAACCAGCGTCATGTGCGGTGACCTCGCGCGAGAAGACACATGCCAGAACCCATGGAAACAACCTCCAGGTGGGGGACTATACTAAATCGACACCCCAAATGGCACCCGAACTGTGATCGACCCTGGCTTCGATCCACCAAGAACCTCGTCCCCAGGGTCAAAGGTTCCCAAGAGCCTTGATGGCCTTCCGGGGAGCCTTCTACTGGCAGAGGCGCACGCGGACGATCCGTATCGTCTGGTTGTCGCCCCACACATACGCCCAGCCCACATCTCCTCCGGGGAGGTTGACCAGGTCTGTCTTGGGCCCGGCCTCCACGGGGATGGGCTCTGGCCCGAGCAGCACCGAGCCCGTGGGCGTCACAAGGGCTGCGAGCCGCTCTGGCCCGGCCTGCCAGGTCACGAAGAGGTCGGCCCCATAAGGTGCTATCTGCACGGCGGACTCGTTGACCCCGACTGCTTGGTGCAGCGATGATACCGCACCGCCGCCCTTTTCTCGAAGGGATCTGTCGTTTCGGAGGGATCTGCTATAACCAGGGCCATGGGAACCCAACGAGACTGGAGCGAAGAGATCATTGTGGCGACCGAGCTGGCCCGCAGAGCGGGCCGGCGGGTGCGCACCATGTGGCGAGGTGATATCCACGTGCGGGACAAGGGCGGCGGGGATCCAGTCACCGAGGCGGATCTCGCGTCCCAGGGCATCATAGTGGAGGGGTTGGCCCGGGCCTTTCCGGGGGACGCAGTGCTCTCGGAGGAGGCCCCGGGAGAGCTTCCCAGCAGCGGTCGCTGCTGGGTGGTGGACCCCCTGGATGGCACCGCCGACTTCGTCGATGGTGTGGAGGACTTTGTGGTGATGGTGGGGCTCTGCGTGGACGGCCGGCCGGAGCTCGGGGTGGTGCACCATCCCCCCAGCGATGTCATCTATCGGGGCGGCGCGGAGCTGGGGCTGGAGCGGCTGGAGGGCGACTCCCGGGTCGGCACCACCCTGCACATGAGCCCTCCCCAGGACATCTCATCCCTGAGGCTGGTGCTCAGCAGATCCCACTACGACCCCTGGTTCGATCAGGTGCGGTCAGCCTTGGGGCTCGGCGATCCCGGCCGCCACGGTAGTGTGGGCCTCAAGGTGACCCTCCTGGCCGCCGGGCGCTTCGACCTGTACCTTCACCGCTGGGGGCTCAAGGTGTGGGACGCCTGCGCTCCCCAGGCGTTGCTGGAGGGAGCGGGAGGCCGAATGGGCAAGCTCGACGGCGGGCCTCTGGCCTACGGCGCAGGAGACGTGCGGCTCACGGGAGGGCTGCTGGCCACCCACGCATCTCTCTTCGACCAGGTGGTCCAGGGGCTGGCGCCGCTGGTGGCCAGGTGACCGAAGGGGGGCCAGGGGGGCCAGGGGGACCAGCGGAGGCGGGAGGCCTTGGCCCCCAGGCGATCTGGTGGCTGGGGATGACGCTGGTGCTGGCCACGGTGGCCCTGTGTGCCCTCCAGGTGCAGCGCACTCACCAGCGGCTGCAACGAGGGCGCCACCGCGTGGACTTCCAGGTGTTCTTTCGCAACGCCCAGGTGGCCGCCCACGGTGGGGACATCTATTCGACCCATCGGCGGGAGCAGCTCTACCCCTACATCTACCCTCCCCTTCTGGTGTCGCTGCTGCGCCCCTTGACTGGCCTGGAGCTGATCTCGGCGGTGCTTTTTTGGAACATCCTCCAGCTCCTGCTCATCCCCCTGGGCTTCGAGCTGCTCCGCCGTCTCCTGAGGGATCTGGGCGCCCCCGCGCCACCATTGCTCGCAGGTGGAGCCGTGGCGCTCTGCGGGTGGTTCTTCGCCGACAACATAGTCTGGGCCCAGGTGAACATCTGGGTCTGGCTCTGTGTCATCGGCGCGCTGTTGGCGCTGCGGCGCGAGATGGTCCTGTTGGCCGGAGCCCTGGTGGCCCTCGGGGCGAGCCTCAAGCTCCTGCCGGTGGCGTTGCTGTTGCTGGCTCCCGCCCTGGGCTGGCGGCGAGCCTGGCGTTTCCTGGCCGCCTTTGGCTGCGGCGCGCTTCTGCTCGGCCTTGCTCTGCCAGGGCTCGTCAACGGCTTTGGCTGGGCCTGGCGCATGAACGGAGAGCTGATGGGGCTGCTGGCCTCCACTGCTGGCGGCGACCCGAGCGCCTTGCCCTGGGGCAACAACTGCGCCAACCAAAGCCTCCTCTTTGCCATGCAGCACTGGTTCGGGTTGTGCGCTCCGAGGGACGTGAGGGTCGACCAGGGCACCATCTCCGCCCTGTACTTGGGTCTGCGCATCTTGCTGGTGGTTGGGACCCTGGCGACCTCGGCGCTGCTTGGCTGGCGCCGCGACCGTGGGCCATGGTGCCTGGTTGTGGCACAGATCATGCTGCTGATGCTGCTCGCCAACCCCATCACCTGGGTTCACCACTGGGTCTGGATCTCGGTGGCCTTGGCCACCGTGTCCGCGGTGGCCCTCTTCGACGAGCTGGGCCCGCGCCTACGCGCCGTGGCCGCCGGGCTGGCGCTGGTGCTGGGGACCAGCGCCGCCGTGGGCAGCCAGCTCGAGACCTACCGCGTGGGAACCCTCTCGCTGGTGCACCTGGGAGTGTGGGTGGGGATCACTGCCCTGCTCCTCGAGGAGCAGGTCTCGGGCCTACGGGCTGGCGTCGGCGGTGGGTGAGCCGTCCTGGGTCGCGGCAGCGTCTTGCGCAACCGCCGCGTCCTCCCAGACCAGGCAGGCGCCGTGCTCGGCCGGATCGCTGCCGTTTTTGTGACAGCAGCCGTCCTGGCCGCAGTAGTAGTCGTCCGGGCAGAGGCCGGCGTCACCGCAGCGGAAGGCCACGGTGCCCAGCTCCGGCTCGAAGCATCCGGGGGCGCCGGACATCCCGGCCAGGAGGAGAGCGGAAAAGGTGGCGGCGAGCAGTGCAGCGCGCATGGTCAAAACTCCAATCCCACGGAGACTCCGGCTCCCCTGGGTCCGAGCAAGGGACGCAGCATAAGAGCGGTGCTCCTCTTTTTCTTGGTGACGTGGTCGAGCACGAAGAGGGTGGTTGCGGCCACCGCGGCCGCTGCCGAGAGCCCGAGGAAGGTGAAGGCGACGATCTCGTACTGCCTCCCCTCCTTGGTGTACCGCTCGAAGTCGCGGCGGGTGCGACCCTCGTAGGTGAGCGGCTGCATGGGAGGGCTGGAGTAGGGGTCCACGAAGCTGGCCAGCCTCTCCACCTCGTCCTCCCGGTCCTCCACCATCAAGGCGAAGACGCCGGTGACCGTGAGCAGCGTGGCCGTGATCGCCACCATTGTCCAGGCGGCTCCCTGGAGCTTGCGCATGGTCTTCTCCACAGGCTTCTTTTCGTCGCCCTCTTGGGGCGGGGGCATGTCGGGCCTCCTGGGCGCCGGTGGCCTGGGCAGGAGCGCCCTGCGAGGGAGGGCTCTGGCGGCCTTTGCGGATGGCGGCCTCGGTCCGGGGCGTGTCTTGGCGCCAGGCGGGGTGGCTCGAGGCCTGGTCTTCGTCCTGGGAGGCACCTTCGCCGGGCCAGGGGCAGAGGGCCCTGGAGCACCAGTGGGCCGCGCCGTAGAAGGCCTGGAGGCGGCGCGATGCCCCTCTTCATTGGCCGGGGTCGCGCGGGACCCTGGCCGCGTCGGCTGCGCGGGG
>JAJRWW010000240.1 GCA_024276595.1 Myxococcota bacterium | reverse complement strand
GGCAGCGCTGCTGGCGTGGCCATCAGTCCCACAGCGAGCCAAGCACGCTCAGAAAGCCCCATGACAGATCGGCCCCCAGGAGCACGTCGGACGCGGCAGAGCCACCCGTGCCCACCCGGCTCGTGGCCGTGCGTTGACGCGGTACTGGCGCGTGCACTCATCACAGCAGAGGATCATGCCACCCATCTTACAACACGTCGCGGCCCAAGGCCCGCCGAACCAAAGAGCTCTCGCAGGATCCCCGGATCCCCGAGCCCTGGCGCACGAGCTTCCCTCCCGGGGCACCTCCGCCATCCGTTCCTTGACGGGCCGCCGGCTACCGGGCGATCCTCTGCGCTGAAGGTCTGTCCAAGGAGTGTCCAATGAAGCCCGAGCCCAGGCAGCCGGTGCCGCCCTTTTCCGAGGTCTTTCCCCGCGTGCTCTCCCTGAGCGTTCGCGCCCTCAGCGCCCCGCAGCTCCAGGATGTGGCGCGCTCGCTGCCCGGGAGGACCAGGCGGCTGGTGGCCGAGCTCCTGGGTGAAGGGGGCATGACGGCAGTCACCGCCCACCTGGACGCGGAGAGGGTCCGGGTGCTCGCGCAGAGCTACCCGACCGACCCGAGGGCCGAGGCAGGCCAGAGCACCGAGACAGGCTCAAGGGGCGACCCAGACCCAGGGAGCGAACCCAACGCCGGGGGCAAGAGCCACGCGGAGCTCTTCGCCGCGGTGTACCCCGAGGTCATGCTGGCCACCAACCAGGCCATGGACCGCCGCCAGCTCCAGCAGGTGATCTCTGGCCTGTCCGCCGGGGAGCTGGCCAGCCAGTCCCTCTTCCTGGGTAGCGCCGGACGCCGAGAGGTCTTCTCGGGGCTCCCCCCGGGCCACGTGCAGACCATCCTGGACCACACCCCCGACTGGGTGCTCATCGAGACCGCCAAGGACGCCCTGGGCAGCTTCGGCAGCTACACGGCCCTCCTGGAGAAGCGCGAGCGCGTGAAGGGCAAGCTCCAGGACCTGGAGCGAATCCGCCTCAAGGCACGGCAAACCCCCCGGGCCTTCTACATGAAGTGGGGCAAGGGGCTCTTTCGCGGCCGGGAGGTGCTCTACAACGAGGCGCTGTTGGGGGTGGGCAAGCTGCGGGTGCGGGAGGCCGGGTTGCTGGGTGTCCTCCCGGTCACCATGGACGTCCACAGCGCCCTCGCTGGGAGAGGCACCAACCACCTGGCCACGGAGGTGGGGCTGCACCACATGGTCTCGCTGCTGGAGAAGGACCACCACCGCGCCGTGGCCCTGGGCCACCTGGAGCGCATCAACCACGGCCTGGCAACGCTCGACGGCCGACAGGTATACAAGATCGAGAGCCGGCTCCCGCCAGATCCCTCCCTGGGCTACTACTGCCACCGGGTGGTCCACTACACCGACTACGTCATCGCCGTGGACGTCAAGGCAGAGGTCTACGACTTCGACAACCGGCTCCAGGAGGAGATGCACTACCGGGAGCTGAACGCGAGCCCCCACCTGACCGAGACGGACTTCGACCCGAAGAACAGGGCCTACCGTCTCTGAGCCCATGGATGCGCTGGTCTGTGAGCCTCAGCCAGCGCCCGGGCAGCAATGGCCGAGCAGCTATCGCTTGTGCTTCGGTGGCGCTGCCGCGGGCGGTGAGCCAGGGGATGAGCCCGGCGGAGGGGATGAGCGGGGCGCCGGTGAAACACCGGGCGCCGGTGAAACACCAGGCGCCGGTGGGACACCGGGCGCCGGTGGGGGTACGACCCCGGGAGACGAGCCCGGAAGGGGCGGGGAGCCCGACGCTGGCGACGGGTTCCTGAGAGAGCCGCTGATGCCGAGACATGGCTGGGCTCGCCGGAGGCGCGCGAGGAAATAGCCCTCGAAGTCAGGATGGGGCCCGCAGGCAAACCCCATGCGTCGGATCCGCCGCCGGAGGGCGGCCCGTCGAGATGGGCTGGACCGCAGGTAGGTGTGGAGCATCAGGTTGCTCACCCACCCCACGGCGCAGGGGTAGCGGTAGTCGATCTGCCACCTGAGGCGAGCCAGGACCCTGGCGCACCTGGGCGAGGGGTTCGCAGGGGAGGCCTCCAGCATCTGAACGGCCTCCCAGGCCAGCCGAGCCTTCCTCGCCCAGCGTCGTGACATGACCTGACCGAAGTACCCGGACGAGCGCGCATGGCGCCTCGCCCGCTGCTCGCAGCCAAGGGCAATCTCTCGCAGCAGGGCGATGCGAGGGGCGTCATCGGCGCGCCACCTCTGGTATGGCACCTGAGAATGGCTGGACCAGGAGTTGATTCGACAGCCACCAGCGGCAGCGGCCAGGAGCACAGCCGCTCCCAGGACACGGCTCACGCGAAGGACGGCGCGATTCCACATGACGATCTCGTTTCCGGGACGACCACAGAGCCCAGGAGGACGACAGCAGACCAATCCCATATACCACAGCTTATCAGGGGCTGGCAGGGATATTCCGCCGCCGGGCTGGCCCCCCACAATGATTCTCACCCGGGTACAGACAGCGAGCTGCTGCTCGGACCATCCCAGGGCAGGGAGCCGGCCAGCCTCGCTCAGGGCTGGCGTCGGGCCAGCTCGACCACGGAGGGAACCCCCGAGATGGCCAGCTCGGCCCTCTCCACGGGGCCCGACCCCACGGGCACGAACACCCAGCCTCCGTCCATGTGATCCCAGTGGAAGTACTGGCCCGTGGCCGTGCTCGGTCCGTCCGGGCCCTGCAGAAGCACCTGAACCTGCTGGCCCCGCAGCTCGTGGCTGCTTTGAAACACGCCGGGGTTGATGGTGCCTCCGCCCTTGCCATCCACGGCGAGCACGAGATAGTCCCAGGATCTGGTCGAGCCCGTCACCCTGGGCAGGTTAACCCAGATGGCGCGGTCATACAGCTTCGTGTAGTGGTAGTCGGAGATCCACTGGTCCTCGCAGTAGCCCATGATGTCGCTCTTGGAGTCGGGACCGATCAGCACCTCGTTGATGATGTCCCAGCTCCAGACCCCTATGGAGCTGGGGCTGTAGGGATACGCCGGATCCACGGACTGCGGGTCGATGCCGTAGCCGCAGTTGACGTGCTGTAGGCCGTGGGCGTGCCCCAGCTCGTGGGCAGCGGTGTCCACCGCGACGTCGTCGAAGCCCACCCCCAGCGCCAGGCGGAGCTGCGGGTTACCCTCCGCTGGTGGGGAGCTGTTGAGCAAGGTCACCCCCAGCAGACAGCCACCGCCACAAAAGGACGCCAGGTTGGCGGCCGGGTTGAAGATGCCGTAGTAGTACACATCGGCCCCGGCGCCGTCCTGGCTGCGGAAGCCCGACAGGGTCATGCCCACCTGCTGCCATCCGGTGCCGTCAGGACCGATGACCGAGCTCCACGTGTACGGGTCCCGGACGGTGACCTCCACTGCAGTGACCGGGTAGAGCTGGAGGAAGCGCTGCCTGAAGGCCTCCACCTGGACCGCGTCCAGGTTGGGCACCCTGCAGGACCCGTCGGCGCAGTACTCAAAGGGCGAGAGGTAGACCCGGAAGGTGTTGACAGGGCCCTCCACGGGCACCGAGGCCATTCCACTCGCAGGAAAGCGGGCGGTGGGGTTGTCCTGGTCTGGGGTTCCGTCCACCAGGATCGCGACCTGGTAGGAGAAGAACTGGTCAATGGCCTCCCCTGGCACGACAAAGTTCAGGGTGGACAGGTAGTTCGCCTCGTCTGAGCCCATGCCGAGGGTCTCGGTGGACTGGTAGCTGTGCTCTGCGTCGATGGTCAACCAGGCGGTGACCTGCTGCCCCACCATGGAGGGATCGGTGGCGTAGAAGACCCGGATCAGGGCATCCCGGCCGTTCACCAGCGGGACGTCGCAGCTCTGCGCCACCCCGCCGGACATGACCGTGCACTTGGGACCCTGGTAGATGGCCACCTCGGTGATGGTCACCCCCGGAGCGCCGATGGGGCCGATCTGGTTCGTGTTCTGGTTGATGTTTCCGTTGCTGCCCCCCGGGGAGTCGTCCCCGCAGGCCGTGCACAAGAGCCCAGCCAGGAGCAGAGCGAGCGGCCAAGATCCGTTGGTCTTCATGACACCTCCCTGGGCAAACCGACCTGTCGTCATCGCCT
>JAJRWW010000239.1 GCA_024276595.1 Myxococcota bacterium | reverse complement strand
CGCCATGGGGCAGGAGCTGGCGAGCTGCGGCGTCCACCTGAACCTGGCGCCTGTGCTGGACGTGCACACCAACCCAGACAACCCGGTCATCGGGGACAGGGCCTTTGGGGAGACCCCCTCCGAGGTCGTTCGCATGGCCGGCAGCTTCGCCGCTGGCCTCGAGGAGGCCGGGGTCGCTGCCTGTGGCAAGCATTTCCCCGGACACGGGGACACCCACAAGGACAGTCACAAGGACCTCCCGGCGGTGACCCACCCTGGCGACAGGCTGGAGGCCGTGGAGCTGGCGCCCTTTGCGGCCCTGGCGGGGCGCATGCCGGCCCTGATGACCGCCCATGTGGTCTACGACTGCTGGGATCCGCTCAACCCGGCCACCCTGAGCGCCCCCATCTCCACGGGGCTGCTCAGGGATCGGCTGGGCTTTGGGGGCCTGTTGCTCTCTGACGACATGGAGATGAGCGCGGTTTCAGACCTGGCTGAACCTGAGGAGCTGGCGGAGCGGAGCCTCCTGGCCGGCGTGGACCTCATCTCCAACTGCCACGACAGCGCCAGGCAGGAGCGAATGCTCGGAGCGCTGGTGCGCCTGGGCCAGCGCGACCCCCTCTTTGCGGCCCGGATGGAGGCCGCAGCCAGCCGCGTGGCCGCCTTCAAGCAGGCCCATTGCCGCCGCTGGCGCCCAGACCCCAGGGAAGCCGAGTCCCTCGCCAAGAGCGAGGAGCACCACCGCCTCGCGGCAGATCTAATTGCCTGACCCCCCCGCTGCCAACGCCGCACCCCGAGAGCACCCCCAGGCGGACCCCGAAGCTCTCCAGTTTCCTTGACAATCCAACCCTTGGAGCCGCTCCAAGGGATCCGCCCCAACCTGCTTGACCCGTTTTTTTGACACCTGATCCCATGATGTTACGGTCGCCTCATGAACACCATGATGAACGCAGAGGTCAGCGCATTTGGCGCAGCCAACAGCACCGACAACCTCCACTACGTCAGCGACTCCGGCCAGCAGATGCTCGTGCAGGGCGACTGCCTGGAGGTGATGGCGCGGCTCCCGGCCGAATCGGTGGACCTGATCTTTGCCGATCCCCCCTACTTCCTCTCAAACGGCGGCGTAACCTGCCAGTCCGGCAAGATGGTCAAGGTGGACAAGGGGAGCTGGGACCGCAGCAGGGGCGTGGAGGCGAACCACGAGCTCAACCTGGCCTGGCTGCGCGCCTGCCAGCGGGTGCTCAAGGCCGATGGTACCATCTTCGTCTCCGGCACGCGGCATGTGATCTTCTCCGTGGGCTTCGCCATGCAGCAGCTTGGATACAAGCTCCTCAACGACATCGCCTGGTTCAAGGTCACTCCGCCGCCGAACCTCTCCTGCAGGTACTTCACGCACGCCACGGAGACCATCCTCTGGGCGGCGCGGGACGCGGGCTCGAAGCACTACTTCGACTACCCCCTCATGAAGGAGGAGAACGGAGGAAAGCAGATGAAGAGCCTCTGGTCCATCAAGCCGCCCTACAAGTCCGAGAAGCGCTTCGGCAAGCACCCGACGCAGAAGCCTGTGGCCCTCTTGAGCCGCATCATTCGGGCGGCCTCCCGACCCGGAGACCTGGTGCTGGACCCCTTCAACGGCTCAGGGACCACAGCGGTTGTGGCCGCCGCCCTGGACAGGGCCTTTGTGGGCGTGGAGCTCGAAAAGCAGTACCTGGAGCTGGCCGCCAGCCGCCTCCGGGATCCCGCCGGCGACCTGGAGGCCATGGCGCGCGCCTGAGCTTTGGCGCCACCCTTCCAGCCCTGCTCACGAGCCGCCGCGCCCACGAGCTCTCCTCCCTCCGCCCTTCCCTCCGCCCTTCCGCCGGCCTGGCTCACAGAAGGCTATTGAACGACGCCCGGGGATCCTCGCAGCCACCGAGGGCCCCCCTCCGCACAAAAAAGGCCGCCATCTTGCGATGGCGGCCAAAATGCGATGGAGAATAGAGGGAAGACCAATGGGGGGACTGGGGAGGGGGAAAGGCTGGGCCCCCTCTATCTCCATCGTATCCTTGTGTCTGCGTCGTGTCGGCGATCAACCTCCGGTCGAGCAATCGACCTCATCAGTTACGATCTAGTTGTATTATTGTGCTTGAGTGAAATTATGCAAGCCTTTTTTTCCAAAAACTTCTCGTGGCCAGGTAAGCGCTCTTGAACACAGTGCTTTTTGCATCTCGCATTACGCAAATTACGGCGCCTTACCGCGGCTCTCGCAGTGACCCCTGTGACGACTCCCGACGCCTGTGGGCGCGACCGAGCAGACCGGCGGCCAAACCCCAACAAAGGCCCAGCAGGAGCATGGCAAAACCCAGCACCAGGGAGAGCCTGGAGGGGTAGTCCAAGAAGGCCGTGGCCTCACGCGGATCGTCGGGGTTGACCCACACCCTTATGGCGCCCTTCTTCACCCTCCTGGCCAGGAACTCCTGGGCCTCCTTCCTGGTCTCGAACTCCCTGGAGGGGCTGTCCGACAGGCGCGTGATCCGCCCTGTCTTCCAGGGGAAGGTGTAGTTGACGCGCACGAGCCACACCCGGCGCTTGGTGCTCAGGGGCCAGCCTCTACTGACGACCTTGGAGACCACCGGCCGCTGGGGTCGTTTCACCAGGTACTCCAGCCTGCTCTCACCCCTGGCGGTGCTGCGCACCTTGGCTCGCCGCTCCACGGCGCTCGTGAGATGTCCGGTCACGACCTTCCAGCTCCTTCGACGCAGAAAAACCCGGTAGGGAGTGAGCCCCTGGAGCAGGAGGGTGGTCACTCCCACCAGGCACAGGGCCGCTGGCAGCAGAGGCGAGGTGAACCAGGGGCGCTCAGGGATGCTCTCAGGTGACATGGCTACCGAGTATGTGAGATCCTCTGCCTCAGGTCCAGACCTTGATCCGCCCTCGAAAACCGCTATTGTCGTCCCTTTGCGACCCATGACAGCCCACAGGGGGCGTCGAGGGTCCCGACGCGGGGTCGCCAGCAAAGCGGAGAGAAAGCATGACCACATCCAGCACAGAGCAGCAGGTGGCCCTGGTGGCCCTGGGCGGCCACGCCTTCATCGCGGAGGATCAGAAGGGCACCATCGACGAGCACGAGCAGAACGCAGCCAACATCTGCGAGGCGCTCATGCTCCTGGTGGAGCGGGGCTACAACCTGGTGATCACCCATGGCAACGGACCTCAGGTGGGCAACCTGCTGCTGCAGAACGAGACCTCCCGGGAGAGCGTGGTGCCCATGCCCCTGGACGTCCTGGTGGCCCAGACCGAGGGCAGCCTGGGCTACATGCTCCAAAACGCCATGCTGAATCAGCTCCGCAAGCGATCCGTCAAGCGCTACGTGCTGACAGTGGTGACGCAGGTCCAGGTGGACCCTGACGACCCTGCCTTCGACAACCCGACCAAGCCCATCGGCCCCTTCATGAGCCGCGAGGAGGCCCTCCGCCGGGCCAGGGACATGGACTGGGACGTGGTGGAGGACGCAGGAAGGGGCTGGCGGCGCCGGGTGCCCTCTCCCAGGCCCCTGAAGATCATCCAGCGCCACTCCATCCGAGAGGCTGCCAGCCAGGGCCACGTGGTCATCGCCGGCGGCGGAGGCGGCATCCCTATCATGGAGGACAAGGAGACGGGCGAGTACAAGGGGGTGGAGGCGGTCATCGACAAGGACTACACCTCTGCGCTGCTGGCCCACCAGGTGAAGGCCGACCTGTTTTGCATCCTCACCCAGGTGCCACAGGTCTACCTCAACTACGGCACTCCCCAGGAGCGCCCCCTCGGCGCCCTCACCGTGGAGATGCTGCGCAGGCAGATGGCCGAGGGTCACTTCCCCCCGGGCAGCATGGGCCCCAAGGTGCAGGCGATAATCGACTACCTGGAGGCGGGGGGCAAGCGCGCCCTGATCACAAACCCGCAGACCCTCCCCGACGCCCTCGACGGCGCGGGAGGGACTCACTTCGTGGGGCGCTGCTGAGCAGCTCGGACGCCCGGGTGCCGGTTGTCACCGGCCAGCGCAGATGATAGCTTTTCCCCAGGCGGCCTCCAGTGACCTGAAGGTTTCGCCCAAGGAGATCCAGATGTCAGGGCACAGCAAATGGTCAACCATCAAACACAAAAAGGGCGCCGCCGACGCCAAGCGCGGCAAGATCTTCACCAAGATCATCAAGGAGATCACCGTGGCCGCGCGCATGGGCGGCGGCGACCCGGACGGCAACCCCAGGCTCCGCTCGGCCATCGACAAGGCCCGCTCGGAGAACATGCCCTCCGACAACATCACGCGAGCCATCAAGAAGGGCACCGGCGAGCTGGAGGGCGTGAGCTACGAGGAGATCACCTACGAGGGCTACGGCCCGGGGGGCTCGGCGATCCTGGTGGAGTGCCTCACCGACAACAAGAACCGCACCGTGGCCGAGCTCAAGCACCTGTTCGCCAAGTCCAACGGCTCCATCGGCAAGCCCGGGACGGTCGCGTTCAAGTTCGAGTCCAAGGGGCAGCTCCGCTTTCCCAAGGCCGACGTGGACGAGGACCGGATCATGGAGGCGGCCATGGAGGCCGAGGCCGACGACTACGCCGACGACGGGGACCACTGGCTGGTGACCACCGAGCCGGGGGACCTGCAGAGGGTCAAGGACGCCTTTGTCGCGGCCGGCCTGGTGCCCACGGAGGCCGAGGTCACCAAGATCCCCATCACCACCGTCCGCCTGGAGGGCAGGGATGCGGAGGTGATGCTCAAGCTGTACATGAACCTGGATGACCACGACGACGTGCAGAACGTCTACGCCGACTTCGACATCGACGACGCGCTGATGGAAGAGCTCCTCGGCTAGCCGGGAGCAACGGGGAGACCATGACCGCCGTCTCACATCGGGTGCTCGGCCTGGATCCCGGCTCCCGGAAGGTCGGCTACGCAGTGCTGGAGCGCCTGGATCGCGGCCGCTTCCGCTACCTGGAGTGCGGCACAATCCTGGCGCCTCCCAAGGACCCCGTTGAGCACAGGCTCTTGGAGCTGGCCGTTGGGCTGCGGGAGGTGATATCGGAGCTGGCCCCCACAGAGGCCGCCCTGGAGGACGTCTTCTCCCACAGGAACGCTCGCTCGGCCCTTGTGCTGGGCCAGGCCCGGGGAGCGACCCTCTTGGTGCTCGCAGAGGCCGGCCTGGCGGTGACCAGCTACCCACCGGCAACGGTGAAGAAGACCGTCTGCGGCAACGGTCGGGCCGCCAAGGAGCAGGTGCAGCAGATGGTCGCTTCTCTGACCGGCCTCCACAGCGCCCCCGCCGAGGACGCCGCCGACGCCCTCGCGGTGGCCATCTGCCACTGCCTGCACGCCGACACCCCCGCGCCCCTCGCGCGGCTTGGCCCGGTCACAGGAGGCCAGAGATGATCCGACGACTGCGGGGAACCCTCATAGAGGCGGAGCTCACCCAGGTGGTCATCGACGCCGGAGGCGTGGGCTACGGAGTGGCCGTCTCCCCCCAGACGAGCGCCCAGCTCGCGGGCCTGGGTGAGCCCGCGGACCTGTTCGTGCACACCAACGTCTACGACGGCGGCATAGATCTCTACGGCTTCGCCACGGCAGATGACCGGGAGGTGTTCTTGCGCCTCACAGGGGTATCTGGCATCGGCCCCAAGCTGGCCATGAACATCTGCAGCGGCATGGATCCCTCGGACCTGCTGCAGGCCGTGGCCGACGGAGACCTGGGGCGGCTGGTGCGGATCCCAGGGGTGGGCAAGCGCACCGCCGAGCGAATGGTGGTGGAGCTCAAAGACAGGTTCAAGGACCTGCTCCTGGCCCGCGGCGCCGCGGCGGCAGGCTCTCCCGTGCTCCCGGGGGTCTCCATGGAGGAGGTCCGCTCCGCCCTGCTCAACTTCGGCTACAAGGCCGCTCGGGTGAACAAGATCCTCCCCATGCTAAAGCAAAGGACCCATGAGGACGCCCAGCTCCAGGACGTGATCCGCGAGGCGCTGAAGCTGTTGCAGAAGTAGGAAGCCATGGCCCGCAAGAAGCACCAGGACCCTGCCACCGAGCCGGCCGCCCCCCAGGTGACCGCCCCCTTGCCCATGGAGGAGGATCGCCTGGTGGAGGCCTCCCTGCGACCTCTCTCCTTCGAGGACTACGTGGGCCAGGATGCCCTCAGGCGCCCCCTGCACACCATGGTACAGGCCGCCCACGAGCTGAAGACGGCCCTGGACCACATGCTCTTTTACGGCCCACCGGGCCTGGGCAAGACCACCTTGGCCCACATCGTGGCCCACGAGATGGGCGTCACCGTGCACCAGACATCTGGCCCGGCGGTGGAGCACAAGGGGGTCCTGGCGGGCCTGCTCACCAACATGGGCGAGCACGACGTGCTTTTCATCGACGAGATCCACCGCCTGCCCCCTCCGGTGGAGGAGGCCCTTTACCCTGCCATGGAGGACTATCAGCTCGACGTGCTCATCGGCGATGGGCCCCATGCCAAGGCGATCACCATGCCCCTTCCGCGGTTCACCCTGGTGGGAGCCACCACCCGCACCGGGATGCTCACCTCCCCCCTTCAAGACCGGTTTGGGTTCACCTGGAGGCTCACCTACTACTCCGTGGAGGAGCTCACCACGATCATCATGCGCAGCGCCAGGCGAATGGGAGTCCAGGTAACCGAGGATGGCGCGGTGGAGCTGGGCAAGCGCGCCCGGGGCACGCCGCGGGTGGCCAACCGCTGGCTGCGTCGTGCCCGCGACTACGCCGTGGTGGACGGAAGCAACGTGGTGGATCGTCGAATCGCCAACATGACCCTCTCGGACCTGCAGGTGGACGCCGCCGGCCTCAACAACCTCGACCGCGCCTACCTGCGCTGTCTACTGGAGCGCTTCTCCGGCCGCCCCGTGGGCATCGAGGCCGTGGCCGCGGCCCTGTCGGAGGATCGCCAGACCCTGGAGTTCACGGTGGAGCCCTACCTGGTTCAGCACGGCTTCGTGGACCGCACCGCCAGGGGCCGGTTGGCCACCCGCCTGGCCTCGGAGCACCTGGGCCTCGAAGCCGCCAGAGATGACGGGCCCGTGCAGAAGAAGCTGTTTTAGCGAGGCTCGCGCTGCGGCGCCGGCTACGGCCACTGCTGCCCGAGGGCGACGGTCAGCCCACGGCAGGCGTCGGGGTCCGAGAGGCTGTCGGGATCCAGCTCCCCGGAGAAGACCAGCCTGGCGGGGCCGGTCATGGCCACGTTCCCCAGCTCCGGCTCCACCTCCACCGTCAGCGCCCCGCCGGGCAGAAGAACCTCCACTGGGGTTCCGAAGGGCACCCTCTCCTCCAACCCCGCTGCCACGCCTATGGCGCAGGCTCCTGTCCCGCAGGCCGCGGTGAGCCCGGCCCCGCGCTCGAACACGGCCGCCACAAGGCGCCCACCCTCCGGGCGTACGAAGGCCACGTTCGCCCCTTCGGGGAAGCGCTCATGGCCCACCAGGCCCGGGCCAAGATGACGCGCCAGCCCCACCACCGACAAGTCCCCTCCCTCGGCTCCGTCGAAGAAGACCACCGCGTGGGGGTTGCCCATGGACACCCCCGTGAAGCGCAGGAGATCTCCCCCAGGAGGGCGAATCTCCTCGCGAACGCCAGGCCCCTCGCCTGCGAGGGGGATGGCCGCCCGCTCCAGGATGGGCCGCCCCATGTCCACGCGCACCGTCTCCACCATCCCGCCGGCGTCGCGGTGCACCGTGCAAGAGAGCGGCCCAGCCCCAGTCTCCACGGTGACCTCCGCCCTGCCGGGCACTGGGTCCAGCAGGTGCTTTGCCACACAGCGCAGGCCGTTGCCGCACATCTGGGCCAGGCTGCCGTCGGCGTTGACAATGCGCATGGAGACGTCGCACCGCGGGTGGGACGATGGCTCCAGGAGCAGGACGCCGTCGGCGCCCACCCCCAGGCGCCGCTGGCAGAGCCGCACCGCCAGCTCCGGCGAAAGTCGGAGCTGATCCTCGCGCCCATCCAGCAGCACGAAGTCATTGCCCGCCCCGTGGTACTTCCAGAATCGCATCATGGCCCCGCCGACCCGGGTGGGGTGCCGTAGCCGCCCGGGCCACCGTAGCCGCCCGGGCCACCGTAGCCGCCCGGCGTGCCGTAGCTGCCCGGGGCGCCGTGGCCGCCCGGGGCGCCGTGGCCGCCCTGGCCCGTGAGCTGGAAGAACACGTCCTCGAGGCTCGTCCCGCGCTGGATCTCGCCCAGCGACAGGCCTATCTCGAAGACCCTGCCGACGATCATCTTGATCACCTCGTCGGCGGGAGGAGCCTCCGGGAGCAGGTTCACGGTCATCCACCCCATGTGGGGCTCGTACTCCACGTTGCGCACCCCCCCGGATGTCTCGATGCCCTGGAAGAAGGTCACCGGAGGAACGCCTCCCCGGATCTGGATGCGGAGCTGGTTGTCCTTCTCGGTGAAGGTGTCGATGTCCCCGTGCTTGATGATCTGCCCCTGGTGGATCAGCGCCACGTCGGTGCAGATGTCCTGGATCTCGGCCAGGTTGTGCGAGGAGACCACCACGGTGCGCTCCCCGCGCATGGAGGCGATGATGTCTCGAATCTGCTTGGCGGCGAAGGGGTCCAGGCCGGCGGTGGGCTCGTCCAGGAGCACCACCTCCGGGTCCCCAATGAAGGCCTGGGCCAACCCCGTGCGCTTGGCCATCCCGTGGGAGAGGTGGCCGGGGAACTTCTTGACGTGCTCGGCCAGCCCCACCATCTCCAGCACCCGGGTCGCCTCCTCCTCCGCGGCCTTTCCGGAAAAGCCCAGCAGCTCGGCAAAAAACACGAGCTGGCCGTGTATGCCCACGTTGGCGATGAGCTGGGCGTCCTGGGGCAGCACGCTCAGCCTCCCCTTGAGGTGCTCCGTGTCCCAGGGCGAGCGGCCCAGGACCCGCACCTCGCCCCCGCTGGGCACGAGGAAGCCGGCGATGACGCTGAAGGAGGTGGTCTTGCCCGCGCCGTTGGGCCCCACGAAGCCCAGGGTCTCACCCTGGCTGACCTTCAGATCGAACCCCTTGAGGATCTCGATGCTGCCATAGGAGAAGCGCAGCTTTTGGACGTCGATGGCCAGCTTGCCCTTCTTTGGTCGGGGCCTGGGCTTGACCCCCGCCTTCGCCTTCTCGGCGGCCCGAGCGGCCTTCTCGCGCGCCTCCTGGAGCTTCTCCTCGGCCCTGCGGAGCTCCTCCTCGGCCTGCTTCAGATCGTCGGTCATACGTTCCTCCGCCGCAAAAAGCCCCAGCCAATCGCGAGATAGGCCACCGTGTAGCAGAGCATCAGCACCGCCGCCCCCAGGAAACGCCCGAGGCTCGGGTAGGCGAACCAGTACTTCACCTCCAGGGGGATGACATAAAAGAGCACCTTGGCGTACTCGGTCTGGCGGGAGATCAGCCCCCCGGCTATGTCCACCGCCAGGTAGAACCCCACCCCCAAGAAGAAGGTGCCTGTGGGCTTGCCCACCGCCGCCGCCATCATGGCCATGAAGGCGATTAGGGGAACGGCGCTGAGCCAGAGGGCGGCGAAAATTTGAGCCGAGAACAGGAGCACGGTGCCCAGGGGGAGGCTCCGCCCCACGATGAGCCAGCCCAGGGTGACCGCGGCTGTGACAGCCCCCGAGACCACCGTGAAGAACTTGAGGTTCGAAAGAAACAGGCCCAGGTAGAGCTCGGCCCTCCCGGTCTTGGGCAGGATGTAGCGGATGGACCTTCGATGGAGATAGCCCGCCACCTGGTTGAACGACAGGAGAAGCACAAGGAAGGGCACCACGAAGAGGGCAATGAGGAAGAACACGGACATGACCACGGGCCGCTCGCACTCCAGGTAGCGCCAGGCCTGCGGCGAGACGTTGGAGAAGGGGGGGATGGAGCGCTGGATCTTGTCCTTGATGCGGTCCGGGGCGCTCCCCGTGGGCAGCTTGCACATGGGGGATGGCTCGCTGGCCCCCACGGGGATCAGGTCGATGGAGATGGCCCCGAGCTGCACCACCACAAACAGGTACACCACCAGGAAGATCACCCCTGGAGCGCTCCTGACCAGGTTGCGGTAGTCGAAGCGAGTTACGATCAGGGTGTCTTGGATGTTGACCGGAAGCGCCATCTCAGTTCACCAGGTTCTCCCGGAAGACCACGTTCAGCAGCACCAGTGTGATCCCCGGGTAGATGAGCTGTTGCAGGTTGGAGAACATGAAGGGATAGCCCTGACCCAGGGTGTAGCTGAGCACATAACCAAAAAACAGGAGGCTGAAGACCGCCTCCCCAGAGCCCAGAAAGCGCCCCATGACCAGCTTCTGGCGAAGGTAGCCCACACCGGCGAGCACCAGCAGCGCGACGTCCACCACCAAAAAGAGCGTGCGCGCGTACAAGAAGCCCTCGGTGAGGCCCTCGGGCCTCTCCTTTGAGCCCCCAATGAGTATGAGCATGGCCAGCAGGCCAAGACCCAAAAAGCCGGCGATGACGAAGTTGATCACGGCCAGCGCTGTGAGTCCACCTGGTCGATACATGGGCCTCTTTCCCGGTTGCCTTCCGCTCCTCGAACAGCCCCGGCGACAACCCCGGCGGAGCGGTGGTAGGCAAAGCTAGCGCGAAGGGTCCGACCGGTCAAGCGACCCCAAGACCTCACACGGCACACGAGGAGCCAAGGGCCAGCGCGCCGTAGGAGGCTCAAAGGAGCGTGTCGAGGGTGGTGATGACCCCGTCGGCGAAGATGATGGCGAAGATGGCCGCCACCACCGCCCTGGTGGCGGCCTTCCCCACACCCTCGGCGCCCCGCTCCACCCTGAAACCCATGAAAGAGCCTATGAGCACGATGAGCCAGCCAAAAATCACGCTCTTTGCCAGGCAGTTGACCAGGTCGTTTGTCGTCACCGCCTGCACGGTCTGGTGCAGGTACTGGTCCGGGCCGAGCTGCAGGTAGGTGACCCCGATGATGAATCCACCCAGGATGGAGACCGCAGAGGACATGATGCTGAGCATGGGCAGGGTGATGGTTACTGCGTAGAGCTTGGGCACAACCAGGTAGCGGGTGGGCTCGATGCCGGTCACCGTCAAGGCGTCCAGCTCCTCGTTGTTCTTCATGGCGCCGATCTCGGCGGCAATGGCCGCGCCCGATCGGCCGGCCACCACGATGGCGGTCATCAGGGGCGCAAACTCCCTCACCATCCCCTTGCCAACGAGGTTCGCCACGTAGATGCTCGTGCCGAAGTCCTTGAGCAGATGCCCCCCCTGGAAGGCCAGGATTAGCCCCAGGATGAACCCGATGGTGGCCACCACCGGCAGGGCGTCCGCCCCGATGGAGAGGGCGTCCCGCCAGAGGGCGCCGCGCCGGCGACTTCGCGAGGAAAAAAGACCCGCAACACAGCCAAAAAGTGCGTCGGACACAAAGACCAGCATGGCCACCAGCCCCTGCCAGAGGTCCTCCGCACCCCCGCCCAGGCGAGCCAACAGCCCCTCGGGCTGGACGCGGCTGGGGGTGGCCTCGGCGGGGACGTGGAGGGTCTGCGCCGCCAGGACCGGCGAGATCGCCGACAGCCGCAGCTCCCCCTTGCTCGCCGCGGCCAGGTCCAGCAAGGCCGCCAGGGCCGCCGCTCCCATGGCGTCCGCCTCCGTCACCCCCGACAGGTCCAGCGTGACCACGCGCCCCTTGCGCAGGTGAGGCGCCGCAGCCCGAAAGACGTCGTGGCCCCGCTCCCGGGCGAGGACGCCCTCCACGGTGCAGGTCACCTCCTTCCCGGTCCGGCGCAAGTCCACCTTTAGGCTCGCCTGGTTCACTGCCCCAGTATAGCCAAACGGAGCAGGGGCGCCACCTGGGAGCTGCGGCGCCAAGAGAATCAGTAGGCGCGGGCGAACAGGACCCGACCGGTGGAGGGGCGGCCCGTGCGGATGCACCGCCCTGGCTCGGGTTGGGTGTCCAGGGGGACGTTGCGGATGGTGACGCCGCCGGTCTCCTCCTTGATCTGCCGCTCCACCTCGGCGTCGCCGCACCAGTGGGCGTACACAAAGCTCGACCTCCCCTCGGGGAACAGGTCCAGGAAGTCGTCCCAGGAGTCCACCGTGACCGTGGACTCCTCCCGGCGCTCCCTTGCGCGCCGAAGCATCTCGCTCTGGATCTCTCCCATGAGCGCCCGCACGCGGGAGACCGCCCCCTCCATGGGCACAAACTCTCGCTCGCTGCCCGCGAGGCGCTTCTTGAGGGCCACCTGGCCCTTGTCCAGGTCGCGAGGGCCTATCTCCACCCTTACGGGGACGCCCCTGGCCTCCCAGTGGTAGTACTTCTGTCCCGGCTTCACCCCCTCCCGGTCGTCGAGCTCCACCGACAGCCCCGCGGCGACGAGGTCGTCTCTGAGCCGGGCGCAGGCTGAGACCACTCGGTCCCGCTCACCCGCCTTGCGGAAGATGGGCACCACCACCGCCTCGATGGGCGCCAGCCTTGGAGGAAGCACCAGGCCGTTGTCGTCGCTGTGGCACATGATCAGAGCCCCCACCAGGCGAGTGGACACCCCCCAGGAGGTCTGCCACACATGGTCCAGCTTGCCCTCCTCGTTCTGAAAACGCACGTTGAAGGCCTTGCCGAAGTTCTGCCCCAGGTCGTGGGACGTCCCGGCCTGAAGGGCCCAGCCGTTCTGCATGAACGCCTCGATGGAGAAGGTGGACAGCGCGCCCGCGAAGCGCTCCGTGGCGGTCTTTTCGCCCTTGACCACCGGCATGGCCATGACCTCTTCGGCAAAGTCGGCGTAGACATCGAGCATCCTGCGGGTCTCCTCCACGGCCTCCTCGTGGGTGGCGTGGGCGGTGTGCCCCTCCTGCCAGAGGAACTCGCTGGTGCGCAGAAACATCCGCGTGCGCAGCTCCCAGCGCATCACATTGGCCCACTGGTTGATCAGCAACGGCAGATCCCGGTAGGAGCTGATCCACTTGGCGAAGAAATGCCCAATGATGGTCTCCGACGTGGGCCGAACCACGTAGGGCTCCTCCAGCTCCTTGCCTCCGGCGTGGGTCACCACCGCCAGCTCCGGGGAGAACCCCTCCACGTGCTCGGCCTCCTTTTGGATGAAGGACATGGGGATGAGCAGCGGGAAGTAGGCGTTCTTGTGCCCCGTGGCCTTGAAGCGGCGATCCAGGTCGTCCCGCATCCCCTCCCAGAGGGCGTAGCCATGGGGCTTTATCACCATGCAGCCCTTCACCACCTCCGCAGGCTCTGCCACGTCTCCCTCCCTGATGACGTCCAGGTACCACTGGGAGTAGTCCTTGTCTCGAGGGGTGATCTTCTTCTCCGCCATGTTCTATCTCCCGTTTCGCCTTGGTGGTCCAACAGCAACGCGCCCGGCCATCGCCTTGGCGCCAGCTCCCGCTCACACGCCTGCGCCTCTCCCAACCCCCATGCGCCGGCGCGCGGCCCAGCCTGTTTGGCACACGCTCTTTGGAAAAGCAATCCCCCCGCGCCCCCAGGCGCTCGTGCGGCTTGACCGGACCCAGGGGATGCGCCTACAGTTGGACCATGCACTCGCGGATCACCGCCCTGGCCAGCGTCATGTTGGGCATTGTCTTGCTCCTCGCAGGCGGCTGCGAGGTCACCACCGATGGGGACCTGGCGATCACCTGGCGCTTCAACGGGCACGCTGATGAGCTGGGCAACGACCCCTGCGGCGCCCTGGGCGCCCACCGCCTGGTGGTGGAGCTCAAGGGCCCCGAGGCGGTCTCGGACGTGGTCGCCTGCGACGCCTTCTCCTCGAGCTTCCCCCTGGGCTACCTCCAGCCGGGGTCCACGACCTGGGCCTTCGGCCACGTGACCAAGGACCTCGCCAGGGGCTCCTACGACGTACGGGTCTTCTTCATAGACCGCCATGGCAACGAGCTGAGCTACCCCGAGCCGTGGCAGGGCTCCGCGCGGGTGAGCCGGAACCGGACCACCAGGCTGGACCTGGACTTCGCCGTCGACACGGGCGCCCTCGAGGTGGGCTGGGCCTTGGCCGGAGGGGACGCCGCCTGTGAGCAGGTGGACGCATCCTACGTGGCTCTCTCCGTGAGCACGGCCGAGGGCGCGGAGGTGGAGAGCGTCCAGCTCGACTGTGGAGCCCCTGACCACGTGCTCCTGGGCCTGACCCCGGGGGACTACTCGGTCACGGGGCAGCTCCTCGACGACGCGGGCTCTCCCATCACCACCGAGGTCCAAAGCGGCGCCATCGCTGTGGCCGCGGCCGACATGAGCTCCACCCGGCTGGACTTCGCCTGGAGCAGCTTCACCGTGCCCATCCTGGGCAATGCTCGGTTCGAGCTCGTGGTGGGCAACGTGATCACCCAGTGCTCGGAGGTGGACGACCTGGCCAACGGCCCCCTGTCCACGCGGATGCTGTTGGCCGACGACCAGGGCACCCCGGTGGCCGGCGCGCAGGCCTATCCCAACCCCGACTCCCAGCTTGACTGCACCGACCTTACGGGGGGGGTCTCCCTGGACGGGACAACCCTTGGGCCATGCCAGGACGTCGAACAGATCATCTGCGGGCTGCAGGTGGGCAGCTACACCCTGAGCGTCCAGGCGCTCGACGCGTCTGATCTGCTCTGCTACTCGGCGGACCTGGCCCTCACCGTCAACCTGGACGTGGGCGACCCCTCCCGCCTCACGCTCCAGGCCGTGGCCGACGCCACCGACTGCTGGCTCTAGCGGGCCGGGAGCCCCTCTGGAAACAACAATGCGCTCATCATCGCTCTCCATTTCTTGCGTCCTTCTCTGCGCCGCCGGGGCCCTCGCCAGCTCCTCTGGTTGCGACGACTCGGGCAGCTACCGCATCACATGGTCCTTCTCCGACGGAGAGATCACCATGGCCTCCGACTGCTCCCGGCGCGGAGTGGAGCGGGTGGTGGTGACCCTGGAGAGCCTCACCACCGGGGAGCCGGTCAAGACCAGCGTCCACCCCTGCCGCCTGGGCGGCTCTGGCAAGCTCTCGGTGTCCACTGGCAAGTACCGGGTGCGGGTCCAGGCCTTTGGCGGCTCGGGGCAGCACTTCGTGGACCCCGTCACGGGCGAGGACGCCCTGGTGGAGCTGGTGGGAGAGCTCCAGGTCAGGTCGAGCGGCGTGGCCGAGGCCTCGGTGGT
>JAJRWW010000238.1 GCA_024276595.1 Myxococcota bacterium | reverse complement strand
GGCCGCGGGGCCCGCTGGCGCCGAGGGGGAGGGTGCGGTGGCGGGCGCAGCAGCCGGCGGGGCCAGCATGAGCAGTGTGCAGAACGTGGGTGCGAGAAGAATGTTCATCGGCGCGCTCCGAGCGTCGGTGCTAAAAGGGCCCCACGATAGCACGGCATGGGACCTGAGCGGACACCAATCTCGACGATTTGACTCCCCAGGGCGGTGCTCCCCCAGAGCACGGATGAAGGGCTTGTCGGGGCGTTGGCTGCCCCCCGCTGGCTGCGGGAGGCGACCACGAGAGGCCCCTACTCGATCTTGATGGCCTCGTCAGGGCACTCCTCGGCGGCCTCCTTGATCTCGTCCTCGTTGCCGGCGATCTCGTCGGCGTTCACCGTCGCCTTCTCGTCCTCAACCACGAACACGTCAGGAGCTATGGTCTCGCAGACTCCACATCCGGTGCACTCGTCAGTGATGGAAACTTTCATGGTTCGACTCCTCGGGTATGGTTCGGTTCTCTCAATCACGCGGCGCCGGTGCAGGATCCCTGTGATCCAACGGCCCGCGCGTGCTCGCCCAAAGTCCTATAGCAAGAGCACCCCTTTGCGCAAGCTCTGGTTTTCGATGGATCTCTCGTGCAAAAATCACCCCGCTTCCTCCCCGAAGAGGCGATCCCCCCAGGTCCTCTCCAGCAGCGTCCGGATGGGCTGGTGGGCGGGGCTGGACAGGTCTGGATCAGCGTCCACGAGCCTCCTGGCTGCGGACCTGGCCGCTGCCAGGAGGAGGGGGTTGGCCGCCGCGGTGGAGAGGGCCAGGCCCGACTCGCCGGCCTGCCTGAGCCCCAGCAGCTCCCCTGGGCCGCGGATGGCCAGGTCCTCCTCCGCGATGCAAAAGCCGTCGTTGGTCTCCTCCATGACCTGGAGGCGCTTGCGAGCGTCGACGGTCGCCCCCGCGTCGGCGATGAGCAGGCACAGGGGCTCGGAGCCGGCCCGGCGCCCCACCCTCCCCCGGAGCTGGTGGAGCTGCGCCAGGCCGAAGCGCTGGGCGCTCTCCACGACCATGATGTCCGCCTCGGGGATGTCCACGCCCACCTCCACCACGGTGGTGGCCACCAGCACTGCCAGCTCGCCCCGGCGGAAGGCCTCCAGGGCGGCGGTCTTCTCCTCGCCCCCCATGCGGCCGTGCACGAGGCCAACGGCGTGGGGAGCCAGGCGCTCCCCGAGCTCGGCGTGGGTGCGCTCGGCGTTGGCCAGGTCCAGCTTGTCAGAGGCCTCCACCAGTGGGCAGACAACAAAGGCGCGCAGACCCGCGTCGAGGAGCTTGCCGAGCCGGCGGTAGACCTTGCCCCGCTGCCGGGCGGTGAAGACGTGAGTCCTGGCAGGGGTCCGGCCCGCCGGGAGCTCGTCTACAACCGAGAGGTCCAGGTCCCCATAGGCGGTGAGGGCTAGGGTCCGCGGGATGGGCGTGGCGGTCATGACCAGCAGGTGGGGGCTGCCCGCCTCGCTCACGCCCTTGTCCCTGAGTCGAGCCCGCTGCGCGACACCAAAACGGTGCTGCTCGTCCACGACGATCAGGCCCAGGGAGGAGAACTCCACCCGGTCGGCCAGCAGGGAGTGGGTGCCCACCACCAGCGGGAGCCGGCCAGCGGCCAGGAGCGTGAGGGTGGACTCCCTGGCGCCCCTGGGAGTGGAGGAGGTCAACAGAGCCAACCTGTGGCCCAGGGTCTTCATCCAGGGGGCAAGGGTCTGAGCGTGCTCGGCGGCGAGAATCTCGGTGGGGGCCATGAGGGCCACCTGGCCCCCACCGGCCATGACCTGGGCCGCGGCGCCGAATGCCACCGCCGTCTTGCCCGAGCCCACGTCTCCCTGCACCAGCCGGTGCATGGGCTCCCCGCGCCCCAGGTCCTCGGAGATCTCGGCCAGCACCCGGGCCTGGGCCCTGGTCAGGGAGAAGGGGAGAGCCCCATCGAGATGGCCTCGCCCCAGTGGCGGGAAGGTCGGGGCGGCCAGGTCCCGGATCTCCCGGCGCCGAAGGGCCAGCCCGAGCTGAAGCACCAGCAGCTCGTCGAAGAGGAGCCGACGGTGGGCAGGGCTTCGTCGCTGCTGTAGCTCCTCCACCGCCTCGTCGGAGAGGGACGGCTCGGGGAGGTGGATGGCCCGCAGGGCAGCCGCCCTGGTGGGCAGGTCCAGCTCCTGGCGGAGGGGCATGTCCAGGGGGTCTGGGTCGCTTTCGGCTGCCAGGCCCACCGCCTGGGCGCAGAGGGAGCGGACGAGGCTCGGCCCCACGCCCTCCACCGTCGGGTACCGGGGCAGGAGCCCCTCTGGGGTGTGGTCGGAGGGGCCCTCCTCGGAGCTGTCGGGCAGCTCCCGCACGAGCGGGTGGGCCATCTGGAGCGTGCCCCTCCAGGTCTTGGGGGTGCCGGAGATCCAGACGCGGGTGGACTCGGGGAAGCGGGAGGAGAGCCCCGGATAGGTGCGGAACCAGCGGCACAGGAGCCGGGCGCCATCATCCTCCACCACCAGCTCGAAGAAGCGACGGCGTCCCCGACCCAACCAGCGCTGCGCGGTGACGGTGGCGGTGGTGCAGGCAGCTCGCCCCTCTTCGAGCTGGGAAAGGGGGGTCAGACGGCGCCGGTCCTCGTAGCCCAAGGGCAGGAGCCCGAGCAGGTCCTCCACCCGGCACAGCCCGCGCTCGGCCAGCCGCTGGGCTGTCTTGGGGCCGCAGCCCCTGAGCGTGGTGAGGGGCTCCTCCCCGGGACGGCAAGGGGAGGGGTCGTCGTGGACCCGGTTGCCCGGCACTCCCTGTGGGGAGGATCCTGGGCTCCGCCTGCCCGCAGACCGCCTGGCTCTGGCCGGTGGGGCCTGCGCTGGCAGGGAGGCCAGCAGGCGCATCCCCCGCGCGAGGATCTGGTTTCTGGCCAGGGTGTCCTCACGCCTGGCGTGGCTCAGCTCCTGTGCCCAATGGCGCAGCTCCTGGCCGGGGAGCTCGCCCGCGGTCGCTGCGGCGAGGAGGTCTCTCCACAGGCGGTCTGCGTCGGCCAGGTCCTCTGGCCAGCGCCACAGGGCCTCCTGGAGGAGGTGGCTCAGCCTGGCCCCGGCCCCCTGGCTCTGCATCCTGGCTCCAGAGGGTCAGCCCCGGAAGGTGAACTTGAGCTCGTAGTCGCACAGGTGGAACAGGTCGCCCTCGTCGATGCGCTTGTTGTCGATGCGCATACCCTTGTAGTCGATCCCGTTCGTGGAGCCCAGGTCCTTGATGTAGTACACGCCGTTTCGTCGGATCACCGCGGCGTGCTTGCGAGAGATGTTGCCGTCCTTGATGGCCAGATCGGAGGTCTTCGAGCCTCTGCCGATGATGAACTGATCCTTGTCGATGGGGATCCGCTCGTTGTTGAAGACCAGGTAGAGGGTGGGCACCAGGGTGGGCGACGCGGGCTCGGCCGTGGGGGTGCGCAGGGGCCGCCCTCCGGGCGCTGCGGACTGCCGCGCCGGGGCGTGGCTGCCGGCGGCAGCTCCACGGCGCAGGTCAGGCGGCGGCGGTGGGCCGCCCCGGCGAGGCGGGGGCTGCCTCGGGCCACGAGCCGGGCGAGACGCGGGCCGGCTCGTGGTGGGCGCCGGCGCCCCTGCCCGGGCTTCGGCCGCCTGAGCGCCTCCGGCGGACATGTAGTTCTTGCTCCGTGCGTAGTAACGCATCGCCTCGTTGATGAGATAGTCGATGGAGCAGTCGAAGTCGTTCGCCATCTGCTCGAACGTGTCCCACAGCACGTCCCGGCAGTAGAAGTGGCGCATGGTCTTCTTGCTCTGATCCATACTCTCTGGGCTCCTTGGGCCGCGCCCGGCCAGACCAGGCACGAATCCGCCCGGAATCTTACTTCTTCTTCGAAAGAAGTTCTACGGCTTTTTTTGCCCGTTTTCCGAGGGTTGCATCCTTCCAGTCAATGCCCTTGAGGGGCGTGGTGTCGCCCGTGAGCTTCCGAATCGCTGCGAGGTCCGCGGCCACCCCTGCCCTTGGGAGGAGCTCCTTCATGGAGAGGCCCTCCACGCCGATGATCTTGCCCACCCAGCTCGGAGATGAGAGCCCCAGCCGGAGCCCCTCGAGCAGCCTCTTGCGGAGGGGCTTGAGCTTGCTCCACACGTAGACGGCGTTGTCGAGGATGGTTCCGTTCAGATAGCCCAGGGGGTAGGACTCGGTGGTGGGGAGCCTGCTGTAGGCGAGCTCGAGGGCCCGCCGTGGGTCCACCCGCATGAGGAACCCCACCACCAGCAGACGAAGCTGGGTGCGCTTGTCCTCGGCGCTCTGGTCGGCCAGCTTGGGAGATGGGGCCCCCACCACGGGAGCCAGCCCCTTGAAGATGGCGTCGCCCTTGAACTTGGCGACCAGCTCCAGCAGGTGGAACAGGTATCCGGTGCCGCGAAAGACCGGGTTGTCCAGCCCCTTGCCGGCGTTGACCTTGGTCATGAGCCTGCTTACCTCTCCAATGAGACTGGTTTGCACGTCCGGGTCCAGGTTCGCGGGGTCTGCCAGGGCGGCCATGCGCAGGGCCACGACTGCCCCGGCCTTCATCATGATGTTCTTGTTGGTGGCGAGGATGTTGGCCAGGAAGCGGGAGCCCACCCGCTTGCCCAGCAGGCCGATCCCGCAGAGGAGGGCCCCGTTATTGATGAGGGCGGCCTTGGTGTTTTTTCGGGCGGCGGCCATGTAGCGGCGGACGGTGGCTGTGCGCACCTGGGGGCTCACACGCTTCCAGAAATGCCCCAGCAGGCAGCTCGGGGAGACCACGTCCCGGCTGGAGTAGCGGAAGAAGTTGGGGTCGTAGTACGGGGTCCTTTGAGCCAGCAGATCCGCCCCTCGGCGCCCGAAGGCATCGAACATCTTGGCGATGGAGTGCTCGTGCGCCTCGCCGTGCTTGCCGTCGAGGAACCAGTCCACGATGAGCTCCTCCACCCTCCGACGGTCCTTTGCCTCGGCGAAGTACCAGGCCGAGAAGATCCCGTCCTTGGCCAGGGCGCGCTCCGCCGGATCGGCATCCTTGGCGGCCACCTTGGGGCCCAGCTCCTTGATGATGGCGGCGGCGATCTTCTTGCGGTCCCCCTCGGAGGCCCTCTTGAGGCCTTTCTCCAGGTCCACCAGCCGCCGGATGTCCACCAGCAGGAGGGCTGCCTTGACCCGGATGGATGTCTTCTGCTTCGAGTCGGAGACCACCCTCGCGAGCCTGCCGCTGTCCTTGGCCGCAGCCCACTGCTTGAGGTCCCCCTCGGAGACCTTGCAGGCGCCCAGGGCCAGCCCCAGGAGGGCCAACGCGCCGAGCCAGGCTCCCACCCACCCCCGTGGAGGGCGGGCAGCGGATCGTGCGAGGGAGCGGGCGGCGGTGATCATAGCGACAGTCCCGTGCATCTTGGTCTCCAGGGTGCCCATGTTATTCATCCGCCGCTCTAGCGTCAAGGAGGGCAGCAGCGGGAGGCGGGCGGGGGGAGTCCGTGCTATATGGGCCTGTATCCAATTGCTGGCAGGGCTGGTAAGCTCCAGCCTTGCAGCCCGGCCGGCGCTGGCAGCCCACCCGGCCCCTAGACGATGCAGCCAAGACCCATAACCCAGCCGCCACGAGAGGCTCCAGGATCCCTCCTCGACCGGAGCCCATGTGCCATCCCAGGCCCCCGCGTTTCGTCGGGCCCAATGGCGCTGCTCGTCGTGGTGCTGGTCTGCGCCGTCGCTGGCGGCCCGGGGCGAGCCGCCCTGGCCGCTCCGCTGGAGGACCCCAGGTACGGGGGCGCAAACCTGGGCAGCCCCGTGGATCCCCACCCTGGGAACATGATGCGCAACCCCGCGACCATCGGGATGCTCAAGGACACGCACGTCTTCTTGCTGGGCGGCCTGCGGGTGGATCACGGCCGGGTGCGTCGCGCTGCCATCAGGAGCGACACGGGAAACCCAGGCCCCGACGCGGATCTCCACTTTGACAGCCAGCGCTTCGTGAGCTTGACCCCCACGGGCTACTTTGGCCTCACCTCCGACCTGGGAAGCAAGCTGTTTGTAATCGGCGTTGGGCTGCTGAGCCCAATGGCCGAGTGGCAGCGCTACGCCGCGCCGGTCTCATCGCCCAACCCATCCCAGGATGGGCCCCTGCGTTACCACCGGATACGGAGCCAGTGGTACCACCTGTTTCTGCCGGGCGTGGTGGCGATCCGTGCGCACAAGCGGCTGCTCATTGGGATTGGCGGGACCTACGTGCGCTCCATGCTGAACATGTCCTTTGGCCGGGACAGGAGTCTGCGCAACGGCCAGGTGCCACCCTACGAGGCGGGGCAGGCCACCGAGCGGGTCACCCTCCTGGGAGGCGCCAACAGCTTCTGCTTCAACCTGGGGGTGGTGCTGCGGCTGCCATGGAACCTGGACGTGGGTCTCTCGTACAGGAGCAAGGTGGTGAGCGTGGACAAGCGGAACATCACCGCCGAGGGGGCCGCGAGGGTCACCCGCTGGGTGCCGGAGGAGGGGGCCTGGCGCACCTACTCCGGGCGAGCCCACACCACCTACGACCTGCCGGACTCTCTGACCCTGGGCGCGAGCTGGCGTCGAGGGAGCTGGACCTTTGGGCTCGGCCTGGAGTGGGCCCGCTGGAGCGAGCAGCAGGACCTGGAGTTTACCCTCACGGGCAACGAGCTGCGAGGGCAGGCGGGCATGGCCAACTGGGACCTGAGCTTCCGGCATTACCGCGGCTTTCAGGACGTCTTTCGGCTGTCGGGCTCGGTGGCGCACCGGTTCGGGGAGAGGCTCAAGCTCACCGTGGGGCTCCTGTACGAGTCGCCAGCGGTGAAGCGGGAGTGGGTTAACCCTGCCGCCATGGACAGCCACAAGGCAGACCTGGCCCTGGGGCTGGTCTGGAGGCCCCACCGCCGCGTGGGCATCTACCTGGGCTACTCCCTGGTGCTGGCGCCGGATGTCCGGGTTCGAGACTCCGGGTTCGACCCCGGGCACCTGGCCCGGTGTGTGGAGGATCGGGTGGACATCCTGTGGAGCGACAACTGCCGAAGGGCCATGGAGGGGAAAGGGCTGCCCTCGGCGGCTGGCCGCTACTTCATGATGACCCACCGGTTCGGCATAGGGATCTCGTACGATCACATTTGATGGAGAAAGCGGTGCCGTGTATGCAGACATTTTTCCTGGCACGCGGAATGTCACTTGCTCTGGTCATGGGCGCGGTCATTGCCCTGGGCGGGTGCCCGCGGCCGCGAGGCACCAGGCGGCCTCCCCGGCGACCAGGGCCGGTGCTGCCAAGACCACCCCAGTGGCCCGCGGTCAGCCCCACCTCGGTGGAGCGATTCCGGGACGCGCTGGAGCTTGCCCGCGCCCTTCCGGGCTCTCCTCGGGTCCGGCGGATCCGTAGATCCCTCCAGGTTCACATCGTCTCCCGGCTGGGCGCCGAGCTGCGTCACGGTCAGGGTGTGCAGGGGTTCGCGCATTTTCTGGACATGTTGAGCCTGTTTGCCGACCTGGGCTCGAGGAGCCCGGAGAGGCTCCCAGCCCCGGTGGCGGCCGACCTGGAGCGGGCCGCACGGATGGTGCTGAGCACCTTCGCTCCCCGGGGTGGCGCCGAGGAGAGCTTGACCGCCCTCGCGGTGCTCGTGAGCCTGGAGCAGGGCTCGCCCTCGAGGCGGAAGGAGCTCCTCCAGGTCGTGCGCTGGCTGGTGGACCTGCAGGAGCCCCTGCTGGGGAGGATCCCTCGCCACAGCGACGCAGTGGAGGTGCTCGACAAGGTGCACCGCCGCTGGCCTTCGCCCTTTGTCAGGCGCACCCTGGCCGGGCTCCTCGCCAGGCAGCACCGGGCGCTCGGGGGCTTCGGCCGCATGGGCAAGGTGCCGCCCTTGCGCTCCGTGCGGCAGGCCGCCTCCGCCGTGCGGGAGTATGGCTGGCAGCGCGTGCGGCTGCAGGTCATGGACAGGGATCGGCGGGGGCTCCTGCGCACCTTGTCACAGGTGCGCGCGGGCGCCTACGGGGACCCTCACCTGGCAGCGCTGCTGGCGGCGGCCCTGGACGCCCGGCAGGGCATCGCGCCGCTCTTGACCCTGTCGGAGGCGCTGGCGCCCCGCTGGCCCCTCTCGGCCCGCGAGCTGTGCCGGATGGCCGTGTCGCGCCGTCCGCACGATCCCAACGGGCACTACTGCCTGGGGGCCTTGGCGCTGCGGCAAAAGCACACCCTGGCAGCCCTGGTCCACTTCGAGGCCGCCATCCGGGCGGATCCGTCCTACCGGAGAGCCTGGGACGTCTACGCCGCCACGTACCTGGATCGGCTCATGGCGCTCCTGGCCCAGGAGCGGCTGGACCAGGTGCGGCTGGAGGTGCGCTTCCTCGAGCGGCTCCACCGCGCCGCCCAGGCCTGGTTCGTGACCCATCCGCTCAAGTCCTCCATGGCGGAGGTGCGCTTCATGCTGGGCAGGGGGCTCTTTGACGCGGGGCTCATCGGCGAGGCGGTGAGGGTCTTGCGCAGGGCGCTCAAGATCAAGCCCACCCCCCAGGTGCAGCTCCAGCTCGCGGAGATCGCTTTTTGGCGGGGGCGCCAGGAGGTGGCCATAGCCAGGTTGGACGCTCTGCAAAGGGAGATCAAGGGCAGCTTCGGCTGGCGCACCTACTGGAAGTTTCGCACCACGCCACTGAGGGTTCGAGCGCACAAGAGGCTGGCTGCGAAGCTGCGGGCCAGGGCCTCCGGGGCAAAGGACCCTCGAGTGGCCGACCGGCTCCGCCGCGAGGCCAGGGCCTCCGAGGCCAGCGCCGAGCGGCTGCGGCGAGAGGCTCTCCGCAGCGGGCAGTTCTTGCTCAAGGCCCTGCGCAATCCCCGGCTGCAGGCAGAGGTGCTCGTGATCGTGGGCAAGCTCTTTTACGAGGCGGGCCAGCGGAGGATTGCCCTCCGCTCTTTCGAAACCGCCCTGGACCGGGCGCCAGAGCGCAGCTCCACCTACGTGGATGTGATCTCCTTTCTGGTCATGCGGGGGCATTTCGACGAGGCGCTGGACGCCTACCACCGCGCCCTGGCTCGCACCGAGATCAGCGAGTACCTCAAGGCCTACTGCTCATTTTGGATCCTGGACCTGGGCAAGCGCATGAAGGTGGACCCCGAGCGGCTGGGCCTGGCAGAGGTTTTCATCAAGCACCTGAAGGGCAAGCAGTGGTACCATCAGCTCGCGCGCTTCCACCTGGGTCTGGCCAGCTACTCCGAGCTGGCAGCCAGGGCCAGGACGAAGGGCCAGCGTGCAGAGCTGGACTTTTATCGCTCCATGCGGCTGCTACGCCAGGGCAAGAGGGCCTCGGCGCGGAGGCTCTGGCAGCGAATAGTTGACAGTGAGATGATGGCCTTCTTCGAGTACAAGATGGTGCGTCGTTACCTGAGGTTGGGGGCGCCAACCCGGCCGCCGGGGCGCTGACCCGGCTCTGTGAGGGAAAGGCAGATGGGATCCAGGACCACAGCGATACTACTTTCACTGCTCCTTGTGCCTCTCCTTGCGGGGATCGCACATGGGCGCGCTCGCCAAAAAGTGAAGCCCAGGCTGCTATTGACCGTGGAGGGGGTGGAGTCTGCCAGCCCGGCGCCCAGGGTCCTGGCTCGGCTGAAGGTGGCTCTGGGCAAGGCCCTCCATGAGCACCCGCTGGTGATAACCTCTCTGGGCCCCAAGAAGCTCACCGGCTGGCGTCTGGCGTGGGAGCTGAGGAGGCGCCGGCTGCGCTGGTTCGGGGTTGTCGCCAGGCTGGAGTCGCTCAGCCACCAGGTGGTCACCAGGGGCGGCGAGAGGTACCTGCTGGCCGTGGCGGAGGTGTCGCTGCGTGGACGGCGTCGAGAGCGAGCTCGCAAGGGCACATTTGCCGTGAAGGGTCGCGGCAGGAGCGAAACCCGGGTGTCGGTCGTCCTCCAGGGGGAGGTGCTCTCGGCGCGGCACCAGGCCGCCACGGCGGCGCTGCGCAAGGCTGTGGACCTGGCTGTGGCTCGGCTTGTGACCAGGCGCCGGAGGCGGTTGCGTCGAGCCCCCGTGAACTAGCCCACCATGAAACGCTGTCCGACCTGCAGCAACGTCTGCTTGCCCACCCAGGCCTTCTGCTCCGCCTGCGGCGCCTCCCTGTCCGAGGCGGCACAGATAGTGGGAGATCCCTACATCGGCACCGTGCTGGGGGGACGCTACCGGCTGGTGAGGAAGCTGGGAGAGGGGGGCATGGGAGCGGTGTACCGGGCCGAGGTGCTGGAGGTGGGGCACACCGTGGCGGTGAAGCTGCTGCACGATCGCTACGTGGGGGACGCCACCGCCCTGAAGCGCTTCGAGCGGGAGGCACAGGTGGCCTCCAGGCTCAACCACCCCAACTCCATCGCCATCTTGGACTTTGGCACCAGCGCCTCCGGCGCCAGCTACCTGGTGATGGAGTACCTCCAGGGAGCGAGCCTGGACCAGGTGCTGGCAACGGAGGTCCTGTCGGTGGGGCAGTCCATCTGGCTGATACGGCAGATCCTGTCGGTCCTGGAGGCTGCCCACGCCATGGCCATCGTGCACCGGGATCTCAAGCCGGCCAATATCTTCCTCATTGACCGAGGTCACGGCCTGAACCACGTGAAGGTGCTCGACTTCGGGATCGCCACCCTTCGCAGGGACAGGGAGAAAAGAGTCACCCGCACGGGTATGGTCTGTGGCACGCCGGAGTACATGTCCCCCGAGCAGGCCCGAGGGCACGATCTGGACGCCAGGAGCGACCTGTACGCCGCGGGCGTGGTGCTGTACGAGATGCTCACCGGCCGCCGGCCCTTTGAGGGGCGATCCCCGGCCGAGGTCATGTCCGCCCAGATCTCGGACGAGCCCGTGGCGCCGTCCGTTCGAGCCAAGGACCGGGCCATTCCCCCCTCGCTGGACGCCATCGTCCTTTGTGCCCTGGCCAAGGCCCCCGAGGAGAGGCTGCCCTCGGCGGTGGAGTTTCTGAAGGTGGTGGACACCTGGGCCATGGTCACGGACACGGACCAGTCCGCTCCGGTGCTCCTCTCCTGCGGGAGCTGCTCGTCGGGCTACCTCCCCGGGGCGAAGCGGTGCCCCACCTGCGGCGCCTCCCTGGATCGGTCGGGGGCTCCTTCCAGCTCGCTGGAGCTGGGCTCCTCGGACATCTTGCATCGTCGCACCGCGCCCCCCGACAGCGCCGATCTGCGACCCACATCCGAGCTGAACCCGGGCTCTGCGGTGGCCTCTGCCAGCCGCGGGGACTGGTTCGACGTGCCCTTGCCCACCAACGTGCCCCTGGTGGGCAGGGTGGACCTGCTGGAGGAGCTGGAGCGGGAGCTGGTGAAGCCCGGGCTCAGGATGCTCCGCATCGTGGGAGCTCCCGGAGTGGGGCGCAGGCGCGTGGCCTCCACCCTGCTGGGGCGGGTGGCCTCCGAGGGGCGCAGGGGCATAGTGGTCCGCCCGGACCCGTGGGAGCTCCCCGAGCCCCTGGGAGCCATCCACCGGGCGGCTACCGAGCTCATGGAGCTGCCCTGCGAGCCGGTGGACCTGGACGACCTCTCGGACGCCCTCGCTCCCCGCGAGCTGTCCGAGGAGCATTTCCACGGCCTGGCCGATCTGTACAACCTGGGCAAGCCCGGCGGGCTGAGCGTTGACGAGAGGCGAGTGCTCCGGGCGGAGGCCTGGCGAGAGCTGGTGCTCTCCGAGGCCCGGCGGCGTCCCACGGCGCTCTTTTTCGAGGACTTTGATCGAATGGACGGCGCGTCCAGGGAGCTGGTGCAGTCCCTCTCGACAAGCGACGTGGACGCGGACCTGGTGATCCTCCTGTCTCACCGGCCGGAGCTCGTGGCGCTCTGGCCCCCAGGCTTTGGGGAGGTCTCCCTGCAAGGGCTGACCCCTGCGGAGACGGAGGAGCTGGCCCTGGAGCTGTGCGACGGCGGCCTGGAGGACGAGGAGATCACCTGGCTCGCCGAGAGGTCCAAGGGCAACCCCTTGCACCTGATGCAGCTAATAGCCTACTCCCGCTCAAACCCGGCGTCCGATCCCCCGCGCGGGCTGGCAGACGTGATAGTGGCGCGAGCAAACGCCTTGCCCCCGCAGGTGAGGGCGGTTCTGCACGTTGCGGCCGTGGTGGGAGACACGGTCAACCCCGAGGCCATCGCTCGCATCTCCACCTTTGGGGAGGATGCGCGGCAGGCGCTGGAGGCCCTGGCGAGCCGCACCTTCCTGGTGAGGGGCTCGGCGGGCCTGAGGTTTGCGCACCCGCACGTGAGGCAGGTGGTCTACGCCGCCATCCCCGCCGGGATCCGCGCAGAGCTCCACGGGCGAGTGGCCCGGCACCTGCATGGCGAGGGTCACAGCCCGCTCCTTCGGGCGCACCACCTGTGGCACTCGGAGGCGGCCAGGGAGGGCGCCCTGCCCGAGCTGATTGCGGCCGGCGAGTGGGCCCTCACGGTGATGGACGAGGAGGGCGCTGGCCAGGCGTTCCGCCGGGCCCTGAGCCTCTTGCCCAGCCCTGCCCCGGAGGTGGGCGATCCGGACCTGCGCGGCGCCTGGCTGCGGGTCATCTTCGGGCTCGCCAGCACCCTGGCGCGCAGCGGAAGCAGGGTGGAGGCCCGCGCCCTGCTGGAGTCGGCCAAGGACTCGGCGGTGGCGGCCGGGTGGCACGAGGAGGCCGCCCGCCTGGAGGTCACCGCCTCCCTGTGAAGAGACATGGCTGGCCGCCGGTGAGGCCCAGGAGACCATC
>JAJRWW010000237.1 GCA_024276595.1 Myxococcota bacterium | reverse complement strand
CTCCCCACGGGAGGCAATGCTCTCCCGGAGCTTCCTTGTGCAAGCAGCTTCACCAGCAGCGGTGAAGATCCCAGCAGCGCCGAGGGCTAACGGTGTTGGCGCAGCTTGCGCGGCTCGTGCGGGAGCGGTGCCGCTTCACCCAAATGGCACACCGAAGAGGAAGTAGTAGGTGTGCCCACCCCTCGCCATGAATCCGTATGCGTAGCCGAGCCGGAAGGTGAGCCACTGGTAGTAGCCCACCACCAGGTCCACCAGCAGCTCCGCGCCCACGCCCACCCTGAGCTCCTTTAGCCGTTCGGCGTCAAGCTCCCCGAAGAACGCCTGCCCCACGTCGCAAAACACCGCCGCCGAGAGGCGGCGAAAGTACAGGGGCAAGGTCTGGGGAGCCCAGTTGAGCCAGGCGATGGGGAAGCGGTACTCCACGTTGAGCAGGTGATACTGGTCTCCCCATGTGACGCCCGGAGGATAGCCACGTAGATAGGCGCCTCCCACCGGGGCCACATCCAGCAGGGACTGCAGCAGGTCCTGGTTGGGCATGCCGCCCACCCAGAAGTAGCCCCTGCGCAGCAGGTTTCCCCTGGAGATGCCGCCGGCCAGCCGCAGGGCCAGCACGTGGCTGCGAAGCCAGGGCATGGGCAGGTACTCCACCCACCACCACGTGGCGGCGATGGTGCGCCAGTCGGATCCAAGAAGCTCGTGGGCGGCGCTCACCGCCACGCCCAAGGTGCGGCCCCTCTCGGGGCTCACCGAGTAGCGATAGCCGTAGATCCTGGAGTAGCTCAGCCTGATCCCCACGCTGGAGAGCAGCCCGGACTCCGGTATGGAGGGGAGCTCCTCACCAGGATCCAGGGGCAAGGGGTCGGCATCCACGGAGCCGAAGTGCAGAAACCGGTAGTGGAGGGTGATGGAGGCGGAGCCGAAGCGACGGGAGCGCATGATGGGCAGACCCATGCTTAGCTGCCCCGTAACCGACTGCTCCGTGTACTCCTCCGGAAGCCCGTTCACGGTGAGTCCGCCGCGGGGGCCCCTGGAGTATGCAAAGGTGAGCCCAAAGCTGGGCCAGAGCTGGGTGTAGGAGTAGCCGAGGACGGCGGACACTCCCTGGGATGCGAAGTTGTAGCCCACCTGGAGATCCCACGCGTGCAGCCCCGCCACGTCGTTGCCCGACAGCAGCAGCGTCACGCTCTGGCTCCCGGGAGCAAAGCCGGCCGCCCACCACCAGGCCTCGGGATAGAGAGAGCGGAGGGGGTTGTACCCGTGAACCCTCAGGTCGGGCAGCATAACCTTGGGGAGCTTCTGCCGGGGCCGATCGCTCACATAGGGCAGCGGCGCAAGGAACCGCGAGGGCTCCAGCTTCATGCGAAACAGGTCATAGCCGGCGTATGTAAAGCCCACGTACACCAGGGTTTTGCCGTCAGGGGACAAGGCTGGCTGCAGGGCGCCTGCGATCACGTTGGTCACCTGCCGCAGCCTGCCCGTGGAGACGTCCATGGCGTAGATGTTGTATATGCCGGTGCGGTCGGAGCTGAAGAAGATGGTCTTGCCGTCGGGGGACCAGGTGGGCGTCAGGTCCTGCGCCCGGTCCTTCATGAGGCGACGCACCCTGCCCGTCGCCACGTCCACGAGGTACAGGTCACGATACCCCCCTTTGGTCCAGCCGGAGTATGCGATTGTCCTGCCGTCAGGGGACCAGGCAGGGGTGGCCACCTGGTCCAGGTGCGCGCTCCGCACCAGGATCGTCGGGTGGCGGCCATGGGGGAGCCCGGCAGAGGGCAGCAGCGCCAGGTGGGTGGTGCCCCGCCGGTTGAGCACGCAGGCGATCTTGCGCCCGTCCGGGGAGACGTCCGGCTCCCTGGCGCGAAGCCCGCGCGTGAGCCGCCTCGCCCTGAGGGTGCCAAGATCCAGCTCGAACAGGTCCGTGTAGTCGTACACTGCCTTGTGCACCTCCATCTGGCTGTAGACCATCCGGCGCCCGTCCGGGGTGAAGGAAGGAGAGCCGCCCGGCTCCAGGCGGATCAGCTTCGTCAGCTTGCCCGTGCTCAGGTCCAGCCTCTTGAAGGCGCGATCCGAGTAGCCGTCGTCGTCGGCGACCACCAGCCACCCTCCCCGGGGGGAGAAGCGCGGCCAGAAGGTGTAGTCCCCGGTTCGAGTCATGCGGGTAGACCTGGTGATCCCCCGCCGCCTCACCAGGCGCGCCTGGAGGGAGTAGCGGCGACGCAGGTGTCGCTTCCACTGGGCAAAGAGCCGCACGTAGCCCTTGCCACCCAGGTTCCGCCGGGCGATCTTGTTGAAGCCGTATGGGATCCACTCGCTGCCGTAGTCGTGGCCGATCTTCACAAGCCTCTTCTCGCCGAAGCGCGCAGCCAGGTACTTCAGAAACCGCGACCCGTAGAGGTAGGCGGCTGTGCCGTGGGGAAAGCGAACCGGGGCAGAGGATATCTCCCCCATGGACTGGGACTTGCCAGAGAGGATCCCCATGCGGAGGTACATGTCGTAGAAGGCGTTTCGGTTGCGGCCACCCGAGGTGAAGCGAGACTCGCTGTATACCGCCAGCCCCTCGATGAACCAGCTCGGCTGGAGGTGGTTGAAGGAGAGGGTCTTGCCAAAGATCCAGTTGACTATCCTGGCCACGCCCCCGATGGTGTCCAGGTGCAGCACGTGGGTGTACTCGTGGACGATGAGCCCGAAGAGCCAGTCGTCGAAGTCGTTGAGCGTGGACATGGAGTCAGGTGCGCTCAAAAAAAGCTGCATCACGTTTCTGGGGATGGTGATGGCCATGCCGTTGGCGCCGTCCGTGTAGTCGGTGAGCACCACCCGCGTCTTGCGGCTGGGGCTGTGGCTCATGAACGGAGCCAGGAGCTTGTGCGCCGTCTCGCACAGCACCGCCACCCGCCGGGCGGCACGCAGGTTCCGCAGGTAGAAGGTCACCTCGAAGTGCGGGGTGCGCAGGGTGCGCCAGCGCAGGGATGGATCCCCGGCCAGGGCCTCCCCCGGCACGGCCGCCACCAGGAGCCACCCCACAACCAGGACCGCCAGCGCATCCGCCCACCAGCAGCGGCGCCGCCGACGCGCCCGCCTGCTCACCTCAGCTCCTTGGCCAGCACCCGGCTCACGGTTGCAAAGTGCTGCGCCTCGTAAAAGGCGAGGCCCGGGTCGTTGCCCGACCAGACCGTCAAGACGACCTGCTGGGCGTTCTTGCCCCGCGCCCAGCGCTCGGCTGCTGCCAGCAAGGCCGTGCCTATCCCCCGCCGCCGGTGGTCCCCATCCACCACCAGGTCCTCCACGTGGGCCCGGCGCCGGCTGGCAAACAGAGGGCTCGGCGGTGTGTCGTAGAGCTGCAGGTGGACCAGGCCCACGACATCCCCGCCCCTCGCGGCCACCAGCAGGTCCTGGTTCGGGTCGGCCAGCACAGCACCCAGGTACTCATGGGAGCGCCTGCCCTGGGAGCCCTTCGCGAAGAAGTCCGGGCGAATCTGTGCGTGCAGAGCGTCCACCTGGCGCCAGAGCGCGCGGAGGCGCTCCAGGTCGCCGGCCTCCGCGGGCCTCACGTGCAGCGCACCGCCCCCCTTCACTCGCTTCCCTCCGGAGCACCCCCTCCACCCCGCGGGCCTGCGCCAGGCTCCCCAGAGGCGTAGGTGCCGCTCCCCGGCCGAATGTCCACCTCCCAGCCGGGATCCTCGGGGATCTCCTCGATGTAGCGCGGGATCATGGCCTCCCTCACCGCCGCCTCGGTCTCCTCCACCGTGGGCAGGGTCACCAGGTGCTCGGCGAGATCCTGGGCCTCCTTGGCGTTGGAGGAGCGCACGATTCGCTTGATGTGGGGGATCGCCGCCGCCGGCATGGAGAGCTCGTCCAGCCCCAGCCCCACCAGCACCAGCGTGAAGAGGGGGTCCCCCGCCATGGCTCCGCAGAGGCTCACCTGGATCCCCGCGTCGTGGGCAGCCCTGATCACGTTGCGAACGAGCCGCAAGATGGCCGGGTGCAAGGGGTGGTACAGGTAGCTCACCAGCTCATTGGACCGGTCGATGGCCAGGGTGTACTGGATCAGGTCGTTTGAGCCGATCGCAAAGAAGTCCACCTCCTTTGCCAGCAGGTCGGCGATCATTGCCGCCGAGGGCATCTCCACCATTATGCCCACCTCGATGTCCTCGGCCACCTTGTAGCCCTGCCGCAGGAGGTCCTCCCGCTGCTCCCAGAGGAGCCGCTTGGCCTGCCGGATCTCCTCCACCCCCGAGATCATGGGGAACATGATCTTCATGCGCCCGGAGCTGGAGGCCCGGAGCAAGCCCCTGAGCTGAGAGCGAAAAACGCTCCCCTCCCTGAAGGCCAGGCGGATGGAGCGGAGCCCCAGGGCGGGGTTGACCTCGCTGGGGATCCGCAGCAGGTCGGAGGTCTTCTCCCCGCCACCGAGATCAAAGGTCCGAAAGGTCACCGGCCGCCCCTCCATCCCCACCATCACCTTCACCGCGTCCACCATGTGGGCCCCCTCTGCCGGCAGGGTGCTGCGCCCCATGAACATGAACTCGGTGCGGTACAGACCCACCCCCTCGGCGCCGTGGGCGAGGGCGAACCCGACCTCCTCGGCCAGCTCCATGTTGGCCAGCAGCCGAACGACGGCGCCGTCCTCGGAGACCGCCGGCTTGTCCCGATCCTTGAGCAGCTCCTGCTCCACCTGCTCGAAGCGCAGAGCCCGCTCCCGAAACCTCTCGAGCTGCCGCCCGGTCGGAGAGAGCAGCACGGCCCCCTCCAGCCCGTCCACTGCCACCATCTCCCCGCTTCGCGCCTTGGCACAGACCCCCTTCAGCCCCAGCACCGCCGGGATCTCGAAGGCCCTCGCCATGAGCGCCGTGTGCGAGGTGCGACCACCCCGGTCGATGGCCAGACCGGCCACCCGCGCCCGATGAAGCTGCACCACGTCCGCGGGGCTGAGGCGACGGGCGATCACCACCGCACCCTCGGGGATCTTGCGCAGGATCGGCTCCTGGCCCGCCAGGTTCTGGAGCACTAGACGCCGCACGTGATCTATGTCCTCCCCGCGCGTCCGCAGGTACAGGTCGTCGCTGTCCTCGTAGAAGGAGCGGAGCCTGCGCAGGATGCGGTCCAGGGCCCACTCCGCGTTGATGGACTCGTCGCGGATCAAACGCGTCGGCTCATCGGAGAGCTGGGGGTCCCGCAGGAGCTCCGCCTGGGCGTCCAGGATCTCATGGGGATCCTCGTGGTCCCCTGCGATGTCGTCCCGGAGGCGCCGCACCTGGATGAAGCTGCTGTTCAAGGCGTCCAGCAGCCTCTCCACCTCATCGTCCAGCTCATTGGCCTGGAGCTGGCGCTTCACCGGCCTGAGACGCTGGCGCTCCAGCAAGAAGGCCGGACCGCAGGCGATGCCCGGGGCAGCGCTGATGCCGCGGAGCACCCGCGTGCTCCCGCCAGTCACTCCACAGCTCCGAATCGGTTGGCCACCACGTCCTCCAGTGCCTCCAGCGCCTCCTGGGCGTCCTCTCCCACGGCCACGATCCTCAGGATGGTGCCCTTGGGGGCCAGCAGGCTCATGAGCCCCATTATGGACTTGCCGTTTACGACGGCGTCTCCCTTGGAGACCTCTATCCTGGCCGAGAATCGGCTGGCGGTCTGCACGAACTCCTTTGCCGGGCGGGTGTGGAGGCCCAGCTCGTTGGTCACCTCCACCTCTCTCTCGGCGCGCAGACCCTCGCTCACTTGTGAACCTCTCCCTCGGCCATGGCCGGACGGCCCATGTCCGCCCCGCAGCACCTGTCGCTGCAGAGGTTGATCGCCCGTCGCCCGGTGTCTGCCAACGCCTCCCCCAGCCCCCGCGCGTCCAGGCGGCGGCGATCCACGGAGAAGAGCTTCATGAGCATGGGGAGGTTCGTGCCGCAGAGCACCTCACAGTCAGGTCGCTGGGAGGCCAGGCGAAACGCGGCGTTGGCCAGGGTGGAGCCGCACAGATCCGCCAGAATGAGCACCCCCTTGCCCTGGTTCATGGCCTCCACGCCTTCGCGAAGGCGCTCGAAGATCCCCTCGGCCCCGCCAGCGAGCTCGAAGCACAGGGCGCGGACCCCCTCCAGCGGACCCAGCACCTGCTCCGCCGCCCCCACCAGAGCGCTGGGGACCTCCCCAACGCCGACCACCAGAACTGCCACACGGCTGGCCTCTCTCATGCTCGCTCCATGTCTCTGTGCCGTACCGCGATGTACGGGAACTCCTGCCCCAGCTCGCGCCTGAGGGTCTCCACCGTTGCCACGCTGCGGTGACGCCCCCCGGTGCAGCCGATGGCCACCGTGAGGTACGCCTTGCCCTCGCGCTTGTACAGGGGGAGCACGAACCGCAGCAGCTCACCCAGCCTCCGCAAGAGCTCGGCAAAGTCTGGCGTGCCGGTCACGTAGGACAGAACGCGGCTGTCGGTGCCAGGCAGGGGCCGCAGCTCCTCCACGAAGTAGGGGTTGGGAAGAAAGCGCACATCGAGCATGATGTCCGCCTCCACCGGGGCGCCGTACTTGAAGCCGAAGGAGAGCAGGCTGACCCGCAGATGCGCCCCCTGCACCGAGAACTGCTGCCTGAGCCGGCGGCGCAGCTCGTGCACAGTGAGCGAGGATGTGTCCACCACTCGGCTGGCAGCTCCCCTCAGGGAGGCGAGCATCCGGCGCTCCTCCTCCAGGCCCGAGCGCAGATCCCCGCCATCGAGGGGGTGGCGCCTCCTGGTCTCGGAGAATCGCCGGATGAGCACCTCATCGGAGGCGTCGAAGAAGATGATCTCCAGGTCGTGGCCCACCCCGCGGATCTCCTCGAAGGCCGCCTCGCAGCCCGTCAAGAACTCGCCCCCGCGCACGTCAATCACCAGGGCCACCCGGGACGCCTCCTCCGCCTGGTTGAGCAGGTCCACGAAGCGCCCGAGCAGGGGCACCGGCAGGTTGTCCACGCAGAAGAAACCCACGTCCTCCAGCGCCCTGACCGCCTCGGTCTTGCCGCTCCCGGACATCCCGGTGATGACCAGAACACGCATGACTACTCCACCTCCTCCCCGTCCCAGCCAGGGGACCTGGACCGGGCGATGGCCTGACTGAGCCGGTCCTGGAACTGCCGGGCCGAATGGATGCCCTGGTCCTTGAGGAGCCGGTCCCGGGCGGAGACCTCCACGAGGGTTGCAATGACCTGCCCGGGTCGCAGAGGCAGGACGATCTTGGGCAGATCCACCCCTAGCATCTGGTCGTAGGTCTCATCCACCCCGAGGCGCTCGAACTCCTGGGCCTCGTCCCAGTGTACCAGCTCCACCACCAGGTCAATCTTCTTTCGCTGGCGCACGGCGGTCACACCGAACAGGTCTCTGACGTTAATTATCCCCAGGCCGCGGATCTCCATGTGGTGGCCAATTATGTCGGATGGGCTCCCATAGACGGCGTCTGGCGGGCGCTTGCGCACCTCCACGATGTCGTCGGCCACGAGCCTGTGGCCCCGGGCGACGAGCTCGAGGGCCACCTCGCTCTTGCCCATGCCGCTTTGGCCCATGAGCATCACACCCACCCCCATGATGTCCACAAGCACCCCGTGCAAGGAGGTGGACTGGGTGAGCTTGTCGTCCAGGTACTCGACCGCCCTGTCCACCACCACGGAGTTGAGCAGGGGGGTCGTAAAGAGCGCCACCTTGTGGGCATCAGCTCGTTCGAGGAGCCTGGCGGGGGCCTCCAGGCCGCGGGTCACTATCACGCAGGGCGGCTCCTCCCCCAGGAAGGTGTCGAGGATCTCCAGCAGCTCCGGCTCGTCCAGGCTGCGCAGGTAGGCGACCTCGGAGAAGCCCACAACCTGGATTCGATCATCCCGAAAATGCTCCATGAACCCGGTGAGGGCCAGGCCTGGCCGCTGGACCTTCGAGGAGGTGATGCTCCGCCAGAGCCCCTTTCGCCCCGCGACCAGCGAGAGCTCGAGCTGCCCTCCCACCTGCTGGTGGAACATCTGCACCGTGAGCCTGCTCACTCGGCCGCCTCCGCCTCCCGGATGACCTCGTAGGCCGAGTGGGCGCTCTCGGCCGCCAACAGATCTCGCCTGAAGGTGTCCGACCGGCAGAGCCTCGCGATCTGCGCAAGGAGGGCCAGGTGCTCGCCAGCGGAGACCTCCGGGGCCACCAGCACGAAGAATATATGCGTGGGACGCCCGTCCTCGGAGTCGAAGTCCACCCCCTCCCTGCTCAGGCCCAAACAGCCCACCACGCCGTCGGTGCCGGATGTCCGGGCGTGTGGAATGGCCACCCCATGGCCCACCGCCGTGGAGCTGATGCGCTCCCTGTCGAGGAGGGCCTTGGCCACCGCGCCCGCGTTCACGTCCTCGTGCACCCTGGCGATGAGGTGCGCCAGCTCGTCGATGAGCCCCAGCTTGTTTCGGGCCTTGAGATTTGGAGCGATGAGTCGTTCCGAGAGAATCTGAGTCAGCTTCATGGGCCTGTCCAGGTTGAAAGAACCAGTGGATATAAGCAGGGATCGCGCCCCCGGGCAAGCTGCACATGGAGAGGGGGTTGGCCGGGAGGCGGCAGAGGTCTCCCGGCCAAGAGGCGCTACGGGTGGGCGGTGTCGATGAGACCGTAGTTGCCGTCGTTTCTCCTGTAGATGACGTTGATGGCCTGGTTGGCGGAGTTTGTGAACACCAAAAAGGCGTTGTTCATGAGGTTTAGCTGCATCACCGCCTCCTCCACGGACATGGGCTGAGCCGTGTGCTCGTCCGAGCGGATGACCTTTGACATCAGCTCGGCGGCGGTCTCTCGCTCGGGGATCTCCGGCTCTGGAGCCGCGTGGGTCTCCAGGTCCTCCTCGATGACATCCACCCGGAAGGGGATCTGGGGACCGGTGGCCGGCTTGTGGCTGCGGATCTTGTCCTTGTAGCGACGCACCTGCTTCTCGATCTTTGTCATCGCCAGGTCGATGGAGCTGTACATGTCGTCGGAGATGTTGGACCCCTTGAGCACCAGACCGTTGTGGAGCGTGATGGTCACGTCGGCGCGATGTTGGTATCGTTCCAGGGCCAAAACTACGTTGGCGTTGATCGGATCCGGAAAGAACCGCTTGATTTTTTTGACCTTCTCCTCAGCATACTGCTTGATGGCGTCGGTCGGATCCATCTTACGGAAGGTCACTGAGAACTTCATGGTCCCTCCTTGGGCAATGCCGGGGGATCCCCCCGGATGGGCAAAAGTGTACGCCGCCTGGTGCTCTCCCGCACCACAGGCCAGCGCCACGGCCAGTTTCTTGTGAGACAATTCGGTGCTGTCGCCACCCAGACCTTCAAGTACGGCTACACCTCTCGCTAAAACACCTGCTTGCGCTTGGAGGAGCTGAGGATCCCTAGCTGCTCCCGGTACTTCGCCACTGTACGCCTGGCGATCTCGATCCCCTGCTCCTTCAGCAGCTTCGTGATCGACTGATCGCTGTACGGCTTGCGCGGATCCTCGCTCGCAACCAGCTCCTTGATCTTGTTCTTGACGCTCTCGGAGGCGATGTCGTCACCGTTGGAGCGCCCGATAGCGCTATTGAAGAAGAACTTGAGCTCGAAAATCCCCTGGGGGGTGGAAACATACTTGTTGGTGGTGACCCTGGAAATGGTGGACTCGTGCATCCCGATGTCCTCGGCGACGTCCCGAAGGACCATGGGCCGCAGGTGGGCGATCCCCCTTTCGAAAAACTCCCGCTGGAACTTTACTATGGACTCGGTCACCCGGATTATCGTCCGCTGCCGCTGCTGGATGGAGCGGATCAGCCACTGGGCGCTACGCAGCTTGGTCTGCACGTACTCCCTCGTGGAAGCCTCACCATGGGAGAGGGCGCTCTTGTAGAAGTTGGAGATCCGTAGCTTGGGCAGGCCATCGTCGTTGGGCACGACGAAGAACTTGTCTCCCAGCTTGTACACGTACACGTCCGGAGTGATGTACCGGACCTCGTCCACCGAGTACTGCCGCCCCGGCTTGGGATCCAGCGTTGTGATCACCTTCGCCGCCTCGTAGATCTCCTCCAGGGGCTCCTTTAGATCCCGAGCGATGGCCTGGTAGTTCTTGTTCTCCAGGTTGCGCAGGTGCCTGGTGATCATGGCCACGAGCACGTCGTCATCCGCACCGATGTGACGCGCCTGAACCAGCAGGCACTCGGAGAGATCCCGCGCCGCGACGCCTACGGGATCGAACTTCTGCAGGGCCGCCAGCACGGACTCGGCCAGGTCTACGGTCTGGCCAGTGGTCTCCGCCACGTCCTCGATGCTGGGCTCTCGGAAGTAACCGTTGGGATCCAGGTTCCCGATTATCAGGGCGGCGATGGCCTCCTCCTCCTCGGAGAAGCCGCTCAGCTTTAGCTGCCAGGTGAGGTGGTCCGTGAGGGACGATGCGCTGGAGAGGGTGGACTCCAGCCCGGGCAGGTCGTCGTCCTGCTGCCGCATGGAGGGCAGGGCCGGCGACATGGTGTAGCTCTCCAGGTACGTCTCCCAGTCGATGTCCGAGGCGGTATTGTCGTCCGCTGGCACCTCCTTGGTGGAGCGCTCGCCATTGGCAGGGTCCGGCTTGGAGGGGCCATCGATGGACGGGACCTTCTCCTCCTTGACCTCTGCCGGGCCGTCTGCCTGGTCCTCCAGCACCGGGTTCTCCAGCATCTCCTCGCGAACCAGGTCCACCAGCTCCATGCGGCTGAGCTGCAGGAGCTTGATGGCCTGCTGGAGCTGCGGGGTCATCACAAGCTGCTGGGTCAGGCGGAGCTGCTGTCGAAACTCAAGAGCCATTTGGTTGCGTCTTCTCTGCTGTCAGCCATCGCGCCGCAAAAAACAAGACCATGTGTCGATAGTAGTTAGGATAGGCGAAGGCAGTGGAGATGGTCCGGGGCGGTCGCTCGCTGCGCATCATGACGAACTTAGCATCCGCCACCCTCCTTGTAAAGGAGGGCACCGAATACTGGAATGTTTTTTGCACATTAGCCAGCGCTGGGATGGCAAGCTCGGCTCCGCAGGAGAGCCGGCTACTGGGACCCTCCTTGGCTGTGGTCCAGGCAGGCCTTCACGAAGTGGGAGAAGAGCGGGTGGGGCTCCATGGGTCGGCTCTTGAACTCTGGGTGAAACTGGCAACCCAGGTAGTACGGGTGCCCCCCCAGCTCAACCATCTCCACCAGGCGCCCGTCCGGGGAGAGCCCGGAGAGGGTCATCCCGGCCGCCTCCAGCCGCTCCCGGTAGTCGTTGTTGAGCTCATAGCGGTGGCGGTGGCGCTCGGAGACACGAACGGCACCGTAGACCTCCGCGGCCAGGGAGCCCGCCCGAATGTCGCAGTCGTACGCTCCCAGCCGCATGGTGGCCCCCTTGTCCGTGATCCCCCGCTGCTCGGGCATGAGGTGTATCACCGGGTGTGGAGTCTCTGGATCGAACTCCGACGAGTTGGCCCGCTCCAGGCCGACCACGTTCCTCGCAAACTCCGCCACCATGAGCTGCATCCCCAGGCAGATGCCGAATATGGGCACCCCGCGCTCCCGGGCATAGCGCACCGCCATCATCTTGCCCTCGGTTCCCCGGCGACCAAAACCCCCTGGAATGAGCACTCCATCGAGCGAGGCGAGCTTTGCCTCCCATTCAGGGTCCTCTTCGAGCTGCTCCGAGTCCATGTGCTGGAGAATCACCTCGCACTGGTGCTCGGTTCCCCCGTGCACGAGCGCCTCGTTCAGG
>JAJRWW010000236.1 GCA_024276595.1 Myxococcota bacterium | reverse complement strand
GTGGACGCTGGCCTCATCGACCTGCTCATCGCCGCGCTGCTGGACGAGACACCGGGCACCGCCACCGAGGCGGTGGACTTCTACCTGGCAGGGCTGAGGCGCCTGCCAGGACATTCGGTCGCCTCCAACAACCTGGGAGTCCTCTACCTCGCCAGGGGCGAGACGAGCGCGGCTCGACGCTGGTTCCTGGCGGCCCTGGCCGCGTCTCCCCAGTACGACCCCGCCTACCTCAACCTGGTCCGCACCCTGGACCTGGCCGCTTCACCCGAGCAGATCGCCCGGGAGGTGGAGGGGCTCGTGGCCACCCTGGGCGCCCCCTCCACGGTGGTCACGGGCCGCATCGTGGCGGCCATGGCGGAGGACGCCAGAAACCAGGTGTTCGAGGCACTTCACGCCAAGGGGAGCCAGCTCCACAACCTCCTGGGCGTTGTCACCGCCCGGCTCAAGTCTGCCATGGGACCTGCCACCGCCGACGGCCTCTCGGCCCGGCTGGCCGAGCTCACCGCACGCCTGGACGAGCTGATGCTGGACTGGGGCCAGTACCTGCGCTCCATGCACGAGGTGGACGAGGCCCCCACGGAGGTGCTCGACCTCAACCTCATGGCGCGGGAGGTGGCCAGAGACGAGGCCGGTCATGAGGCCCATCGCATCGACCTGGACGCGGCGCCGGCCCTGCCGGACGTTAAGGGACAGCGAGCCGCTCTTTACGAGGCGCTCGTGGCCATCGTCAGAAACGGGCTGGAGGCCCAGCCTCCGGCCTCCCCACCGTTGAGCCTGCGCACCCGCCCCTGGTCCCCGTTGACCACGAGGGTGCTGCTCGAGGTGCGCGACTGGGGCCCGGGCATCTCGGCCATGCACAGGGCCCAGCTCTTCGTACCGGGCTTCTCCACCAAGCGGGAGAGGAGCGGCTTCGGCCTCAGCCTGGCCAGGCGGATCATCTCGGCCCACGGGGGCTGGATCGAGGTTGCCCCGGCCTTGGACAGGGGCACCATCGTGCGAGTTGTGCTTCCCACGGACCTGCACGGCCTCCCGGCCCTCCTGGACCAGCGGTACGGATACCCCTACGTGGCACCTCCAGCGGGGCCCCCATAGCCCCGCCCATGGCCTCAACCAGTGGCCAGGGCCGCCAGGACCCGAGCTCCCAGGGAGAGGCAGCGGTCGTCAAAGGAGAAGCCGGGAGAGAGCAGCAGGGCAGCAGGCTCGTCCGTGTCCCCACCACAGCCCAGGGGGACCAGGGCTCCGGGCACCTGCTCCAGGTAACCGCTCAGGCCGCTGGAGAACGCCGAGGGCGACACAGTGGCCAGGGCTCCATCCCCAAGCCGACGCCTCACCCGGTCCCGCGCTCGCTCCAGACACTCGGGGTCGTTCACCGTCACGTTGCCCCTGGGAACGATCTTGATCTCCACGTCGCCGCCAAGGGCCGACGCGCACCGGGCGGCCACCTCGGCCAGGCGACCTCGGGCATCCTCCCTCTCCCGCTCCGAAAGGGCCCGCAGCTCTCCCTCCAGCGAGACCCGGTCCGGTGACACCCCCTCCTCATCCTGAGCTCCCATGAAATGGGTCACCACGCACCGCAACCCGCTGGCCCCCAAGGAGCATCTCGAGTCTCCCTGGTTCAGCTCGTGCAGCTCCCGCACCACTTCGGCGCCCATGCGGATCCCATCGATCTTGCGGTGGTGCCAGGGACGCACCCCGTCCGGCCCGCGCAGATGGAGCAGGAAGCGATCCAGAGAGGCCATCACCGGCCCGCTCACCAGCCCCACCTTGCCCAGGTCCAGACCTGGCCACAGGTGCACGGCAAAGACCTCGTCCACCCCGCCGAGAGCCCCATCCCGGATCATGGCCTGCGCTCCGTCCGAGAGCATCTCCCCGCCGGACTGCCAGACGAAGCGAATGTTGTGCGGCACCTCGGAGCGGTGCAGCAGCATGGCCGTACCCACCAGCATGGCCGTGTGCGCGTCATTGCCCGCCACGTGGGCACATTTCCGCCTGCTCGCGTCTCCCGGGCGCACCTTCTGGGCGCTCATGTCGGCCACGAGAGCCACGGTGTGAGATGCGTTGGGAACAGCCAGATCCGCGATGACCCCCATGGCGCTCTGCTCTGGAAAGCCCGCCCTCGACCGCACCCGCAGGGAGGTCTTTTCGAGCCTCTCCACCACCTTGGAAGCGGTACGGGACACGTCCGGGCCCACCTCCGGGTGTAGCGCCAGATCTCGACGAAAGTCCACCATCGCCTTGGCGATGTCATCCACTGTGTCGAAGCCCAGGGCCATGAGTCATTCCAGCTCCTTTGGATGATACTACTTTTCCGGGCGGCACCGGTCAACCAAAGTGGGCGCTTTCTAACCAGTTTTTTCGAAACCGCCGCCGGCTTGCTTCAGTATCTGGGCCCCTGGACCACCCCTTGACCTCGACCGCTGGCTCCGGATAGGCTCGCTGGAGCGCCTCGAGGCTGTCGCCATAGTCACAGGAGGACCCCATGGACTTCGAGACCCGCATCGTGAACCTTGAGCTTCTGGAGGGAGTCAACATCATCTTCGGCATGTCCCACTTCATCAAGAC
>JAJRWW010000235.1 GCA_024276595.1 Myxococcota bacterium | reverse complement strand
GTGCGCTAAGGCATAGCCCTCGAATCACCTGATGGAGAGACACCAGTGAGTGCCCAGCGAACCCACCTGCGTTTTTCGCTGCCCCTTGTGGCGGCCCTTGCCTTCACAGCCTCTGTGGGCTCCTCCTGTACCAAGAAGCAGCCCCCCCAGCCCCGGTCCACGGGGACGACCACCAAGGGCTCTGCAGGGAGGCAGCCCCCAAAGACCAGGCCAGACTGCAAGGGCGCCTGCGAGTACTTCACCCATTGCCAGTCTCCCCGGTGGACCTCGGCCTCGGAGGAGAAGGAGCTGGCGGGCCGTTGCGCCCAGCAATGCGCCAAGCCCGACCCGGGCCAGATGGCCACCTTCTTCGAGGGCATCAAGGACTGCTCCGTGGGCCGCTCCTGTGTGGCCTTTGGCGACTGCATGAAGAAGATGCTCCAGAAGCTCCAGGCCCAGGGGCCAGGGGGTCAGCCCGTGGAGGACCCCGACGCCATCTACAACGTCCCCGCGGGCAGCTCGCCCGTGAGAGGTCCTGTGGACGCGCCGGTGACCATCGTCATGTTCGCCGACTACGAATGTCCCTTCTGCGGGCGCGGCCACGGTATCATCAACCAGGTGCTCAAGGCCTACCCGGGGAAGGTACGCCTGGTCTACAAGCACTACCCGCTGCCCAACCACCGGGGAGGCAAGCGAGCGGCAGAGGCCGCCTTCTGTGTGATGAAGGCCAGCGGCAAGGCCGTCTTTTGGAAGCTGCACGACAAGCTCTACAGCTCTGCTGACGGGTTCGACGACAAGACGCTCCTGGCCGCGGCCAAGTCCGTTGGTGCCGACGTGGGCAAGGTCCAGGCGTGCATGGGCGATCCCAAGCAGCTCGCCCCTCTCGCCCAGGATCTATCCCTGGGCACGAACCTGGGGGTGGATGGTACGCCGGCCTTTTTCATCAATGGAAAGAAGCTCTCCGGTGCCCAGCCACTCGAGGTCTTCAAAAAAGAGGTGGACGCCGCCCTCGCCAAGGCCCTGGCCGCCATCAAGTCGGGTGTGAAGGCCGCGGAGGTGTACCAGCACCTCACGGGCAAGGGCCACAACAAGGTGAAGCTCCTCAAGGGCGCCGGTGGTCATGGCCCTGGCGACGGCCACGGCCATGGCGGACCCCCCGAGCTGGATCCGACGGTGGTCTTCCAGGTGCCGGTGACTCGCAACCATCCCGCCAGGGGACCCAGGGACGCCCTGGTCACCATAGTCGAGTTCGCCGACTTCCAGTGTCCCGCCTGTGCCGTGGCCGGGGGCGCCCTGAAGAAGCTCGCCGCGGCCTTCCCAAAGGATGTTCGGGTGGTCTTCCGCAACTTCCCTCTGCCCATGCACGCGGACGCGGCCCTCGCGGCCGAGGCCGCTCTCGCGGTCCGTGCGCAGAAGGGCGACAAGGGTTTTTTCGAGTACCACGACAAGCTGTACGCCAACAGGCACAACCTCGGGCGACCGGTGCTGGAGAAGCTGGCAAGGGAGATGGGGGTGGACATTGCGCGCTTCAAAAAGGCCCTGGATGGCCACACCTACCGTGCCCAGGTGGATGCCGACCGGAAGCTGGCCGAGACCCTGGCTGTCCCCGCCACCCCAGCTCTGTTCATCAACGGCAAGGTCATCGTCGGCGTGCCCTCTGCGGAGGAGCTCCAAAAGCTAGTCAAGCAGGCCATGGCGGAGGCACGGAAGCTGGTGGCCGGGGGGACCGCCCGGTCGGCTCTGTACGACACCCTCATGAAGAGCGCCTCTCCAAAACCAGTGTTCAAGAAGGCTCCCTAGCCCTCTCCCATCCCCCAAGTCCGGCACTGCCTGGCGCTCCGACCAGGGGCGGCCTACTGGATGATCCGGTGGAAGGTGGCCGGGTCGGGCATTGGGTTCAGGGGCTTGGGCTCCGGCACCTCGGTGGCGTCCTCGGTCTTCTTGGTTCCTATGGTGACGATCATGGTGGTGGGCGGGTACACCACTGTCCAGTACTGGGAGCGCACCTCGTTGCCCTCCTTGTCGAAGAAGATGCGGCGGCGGCGAACGGTGTAACCCCGCTGACCCCGCTGCTCCACCTTGCGCTCGCCCAGCTTCATCTTGTCGTCCGTGCGCACCTCCTCCTTGAAGGCCCGATCCCGGATGATTCGCCGCTCGAAACCTATCTTGTACAGCCTCCGCGCCCCCAGGATCTCGGCGCGGACCCGACCGCTGTTGACCTCGTAGTGCAGGACCACCGGGAAGTCGTATGGGTTTCTCAGCTTCATGGTGACCTTGGGCCAGACCACCGTGGCGTCGAGGCCCAGGCCGATGTAGTGCGAAGGCATGGAGTGGACCTCTGCCTCCAGCACGTCCAGCCCGGCGAAGAAGGCGGCGGCAAAGAGGGTCGAGGAGATCTGGCACACGCCCCCGGCGATGCCGTCCACCAGCTAGCCCCGGGCGATAACTGGCGCAATGCGGTATCCCTCCTCCTGAGTTCGGGGGCCCAGCACGGCGTTGAAGTCGAAGACCTCGCCGGGCATCAGGATCGTGCCGTTGAGCTTGCGCGCGGCCACCCGCAGGTTGTAGGTGCGATTTGCCCAGCGTCGGGAGGTGGAGTAGGAGGTCTCGTAGTAGCCCAAGACAGTGCCGATGGAGAGATCCTTCACCTGCAAGGACGAGATCTTGGGGCGGATCTGTCGGACCGCCAGTGACACGGACCTCTTGCCCCGCCGCACCGCCGCCAGGATGCGCGCCTGGCTCTCGTAGACGTTCAGCTCGTAGCCGACCCGGCCGGGCAGGATGCGTCGGTTCGCCAGGTCCAGCCGCGCCGAGCGAGGCCGGACGTCCACGCGACGCTTCAGCCGCACCAGGGCCGCCAGGCCGCGCTGGGGATCGAGCCCGAAGCCCGGGGAGAAGCGGAGCTGGCCCCCCAGGGCGCGCCTGCGCTCCATCAGCCTCTGAAGGAATCCACCCCGGCGGCCGATGAGCCGCAGGGTGGTCCAGAGCCCATCGCTTTGGGGAGTCACCCCCAGGTTGTGCCAGGTGGACTGGACCTCTCCCCCGGGGTAGCGCAAGGTCACACGCCCCTCCAGCATGTCCCGCTCCCAGGTCTCGTAGCGCCTCCGCACGGCCTCGATGGGCTTTCCTCCGACGTCGAGGCCCCCCAGGCGGACTCCAGGCACCAGGCGGGAAGAGCTGTTGCCCCTCTGCCAGCCGTGGTAGGTGGCAGCCGCGCCCGCGCCCAGCGTGATGGCCAGGACAAGCCTTGTGGCGGTGAGGAGGCCGGCGCTCATGCGATTGTGGGTCACTTGCTCTCCTCCTGCTCCAGGCGCTCGTACGCCTCGGGTCGCGTGGGGCTCTGGCGGAGCCCCCTGCCCAGGGCCAGGGTCACCGCCTCGCTCAGGGCGAGCAGCTCCGCCTGGGTCAGGCCGCACCGTTCGAACTGATACTCGCTCATGAGCCGATCCACAACCTCCTGCACCACAGTGGCCGCCGACCCCAGGCCGGCAGCAGGGATCCTCCTGGAGGCACCCTCCACGGCGTCGCACACCATGAGCACCGCCGCCTCCTTGGTGGAGGGCAACGGGCCGGCGTGGTGATAGGGGGCTGCGCCCTTTTCCGCTCCCAGGGGCCAGACCACCGAGGCGGTGCCGTGGTGCTCGGCCATGAGGGCTGTGAGCTCAGCCGGAAGGCGATAGCGTCGTGCCAGCAGCAGACCGTCGCCCACGTGCCTGGCCAGGCGCGTCGCGGCCGCCCGTGGGTCCATGCTCGCAAGAGGGTCCTCGCCTGAGAGGTGATTCTCCGCGAAGAGCTCCGGGCCAATGAGCTTCCCCAGGTCGTGGTACCAGGCTCCCGCCTCCAGCAGCCAGCGGTCCGCGCCCACCGCCCGCCCCCCGGCAGCCGCCAGGCGCGCGACGTTCTCGCAGTGGCGATGGGTCCCCGGGGCCCGCCGTCGAAGGGCGCCCATGAGGGGGCTGCGGGGCGCCACCAGCCTCTGCAGCCGGCCCTTGGAGGCCACCTCTGTCCACCGCAAGAGGGGCCAGGCCAGCAGGAGAGCCGCCAGCCCCGCGAAAAGGGGCCCCAGGCCGGCGAGCAGCTCCATCCCCTGGGCCTCGGCCCCGAAGGGTGGCACTGGGGGCGCCAGCAGCATCAGAGCAGACCCCTGCACAGCCCCTGCAAGGACGCCAGAAAGAGCCAGCGTCCATGGGCGTCGTCTCACGGTCACGAGCCCGGCCAGCAGGCTGCTGGCGCACAGGGCCACGAGGGTCGTCGCCGGAGCCAGATCCACCGAAAAGGCCAGCCCGGCTGTCGCAAGAGCCGCAGCCAGGGCCGCCCGACGTCCCAGGGTGAGAGCGGCGACCATTCCAGCGAAGGCCAGCGGCGCCGCGGCCATGGGCAGATCCGTGTAGAGCTTGATTCCCAGGCAGGCTGCCAGTGTCATGGCCGGGATCAGCATCAGCAGCGACAGGCGGCGGCCAGACCCTGCGGCCAGGGGCTGGCCCATCCAGAGCAGCAGCCCGAAGACGCCCCACACCAGCGCCAACCGGACGGCCAGCTCGTCCCAGGATGGGGGCGGGCATGCCGTGCGGGCCGCGGTCAGCAGCCGGCGCCTGAAGGGGTCCATGGTCGCGCCGGCGGGCACCAGCACTCGGCCCCCTGTGACCGGGAGATCTACTGGCTCCAGGAGCCATCGTGGGAGGGAGCGCTCCGCGGAATGGACCTTGCGTCCCTTGGGGGCACGGTCCCCGGGAGAGCTGGGCCTTCGAGCGGGGAGTGGCAGGAGGAAGCTCGCCCTGGCCCTGGCGGTCACAGCCAGGGTGCGACCCGGCGGGGGGATTGCCTCGCGCGCCGCATGGGTCTCCACGAGAGATCCTCCACAGACCAGGGTTGCGGCGAGGATCCCCCAGAGCCAGCCCAAGGAGCGCGGACCGGATGTCGTCATGGGAGGCTAGCGCGGCGCCGGGGCGCTCACCGCTGTGAAGGGGATGGAGCGGGTCACCTCGGGTCCCTCGAAGGGGGGGAAGGTCAGCCGCTTCACCACGTCGCACAGGCACTTGCGCAGGGTCGGGTCCCTGGCCCCGGACACTGCGGTGGCGCTCTTTACGGACCCGTTGTTTCCCACGGTCATCCTCACCACCACCGACACGGCTCCCTTGGAGGCGCCCTTGCCCGCAAAGCATCCCACCGAGCTGGCCACGGCGTTGTTGGTGACGGCGTTGAACACGGCGGCGGTGGGACCCCTGGGGTGGCCGTTGATGGTGCGCACCGGTCGGGAGGGTCGCCCCTTGGAGGTGCCCCGGTCGCCTCGGCTCAGGTTCTCGAGCCGCCCGCGGCTCGGATGAGCAGAGGGGCTATCATCCTCCACGTCTTCGCTGTCGTCCTCATCGTCCTCGTCCTCGTCCACCCGGGCCACCCGCATGGGCCTGGGCGGTGGATCCGTGATGGTGGGTGGTGCTGGAGCCGTCTTGTACCGCTGGGATCGCTTGCATCCCGCGACCCCCATGACAAGCACACAACAGAGCAGAATCAATATGCTTTGTTGGCTCATGGTGCCATGGTAGCAGCCCCTCGGCAGAGGGTCAAATACGACGGAGCGTGGTGGGCTCGCATCTTCGGCGAGGGCACTGATCACGGAAGGCGGTAGATCTCCACGACCCGGTGGCCCAACCTCCAGTAGCGGTGGAGGCGCATCACGACCAGGCGCTTGCCACCCTGGCGCCAGGCGAGCACCTGGTTGGGGCTGTGGATGGTGCCCAGGAGCCGGGAGCGCCTGCTGGCCACGTCCAGGGTGAACAGGTGGAACACCTGGTCGACGTTGCGCTTCTGCCCAAACAGGGTGGGCCACTGGGGGTCCACCGTCAGGCTGAACAGCACGCTCCCCTTCGACCAGGTGAGCTGCTGGTAGAAGGTCCTGAAGTCGAAGCGTCTCAGGGGCGGCGCAGTGTCGGGGAGGCGCAGCCTGCGGTTGTGGGAGTCGATCATCTCGAAGAGGGGAGCCTTCTGGGAGCCGGTGAGACGCAGGAGATTGATGTGCTGCTCGCTGGCGGCGCGGATCTTCTTGATCTTGGCCCAGGCGACGAGCTGATCGATCTTCCTGTCAGAGACGAACTTGCGCGAAAACAGGTCGTAGATCTTCTCCCGGTCGGGATCTCGGGCGTCGGCCGCCCGGTTGTATGCGCCCTGTACCTTGGCCACCACTCGTGTGAAGTCGGGGGAGAAGTAGGCGATGGTCATCTTGGGCTTGCTGATCTCGCCGGAGCGCCTGGAGCGCAGCCGGGCCACCTTGCCCCGGCGACAGGTGAT
>JAJRWW010000234.1 GCA_024276595.1 Myxococcota bacterium | reverse complement strand
CTCCGGACGCAGAGGGTCTCCAAAGGCGAAGAGCGCCATGGGCTCACCCCGCTCTCCGGCGAGCACCACCACCGTGTGCCCCATGGCTTCGGACTCCTGCTGGGCGGTGCGCAGGGGAGAGGGGAGGGGGCCGCCGCGACGATCGATCCAGTCCGGGCGTCCGACCATGTAGCTCTTGGAGCCGAGCCGACCCACAACCCCTCGACCCGGCAGCACGCGTGCGCAGCTCGCCTCCGGGATGGGCTCGCTCCCAGGCAGGCTCCGCGCACTCTCGCGGACCGCCTCTGCGATGGGGTGACCGGAGCGGGCCTCCAGGGCGGCCAGGATCCGCAGGGCGTCGGCTTCATCGTCCACGGCCGCCGTACGAACCAGTTGCAGGCGCCCCTCGGTGAGGGTGCCGGTCTTGTCAAAGGCCACGGTGCGCGCCGTTGCGATGCTCTCGAGGGTGGCGGCGCCCCGGACGATGATCCCTCGGGCGGCCAGTGTGCCGGCGGTGATCACCCTGGCCAGCGGGGCAGCGATGCCCAGGGCACAGGGGCAGGAGACCACCAGCACGGCCAGACCCCTCCCAAAGGCCCTGTCGATGGGCAGCCCCTGGGCGATCCAGGCGACGACCGTCATCGCCGAGGCGGCGAGCACAAAGGGGAGGAAGAAGCGTGCCAGCAAATCCGCCAGCTCAGGGCGGTCCTCGCGCCTTCCCGTGGCGTGGCTAACGTGGTCGGCGATGCGGCTGAGCAGGGAGGCGCTTGCCGGCGCCGTGACCTCCAGGTCCAGGGCCGTCTCACCCACGGAGCTGCCCCCGGGCACAGCGTCCCCGGGCGCAACTCTTCGCGGCCGAGGCTCCCCATCCACCACAGCGGTGGAGATGCGTCCCTCCCCCGCGACGACGACGCCGTCCACGGGAGCGCGCTCCCCGGGAGCCACACGGAAGATGTCCCCCACCGCGAGCTGAGCGGCGGGGGCCCAGCGGGGCTCTCCTCCCACCAGGAGGCGCGCCTTGTTGGGCAGCAGCCGGCGGACGCCCTTGGCTGCTTCCTGGGCCCTGCGGAATGCTCGCTGCTCGATGAGGCGCCCCAGCAGGCGGAAGGTGATGAGCGCGCAGGCTCCATCGTAGTAGACGTCGAGCCCTCCCCGGAGGGTGGCCACGAGGCTGAAGCCGTAGGCAGAGATCCCACCGGCGGCGATGAGCGTGTCCATGGTCAACCCGCCGCTGGCGAGGCTTCGCCATGCCCGCCGGATCATCCCGGCGCCAGCACCGAAGACCACCGGCGCAGCGAGGATGGCCAGGAGCCAGGGGAGGTAGCGAACTACCGGCTCCTGGGTCGCTGTCTGAGTGCGTGAGAACAGCGAGTAGGAGAGGGCCATTACGTTCGCTGTCAACAGGGCAGAGATGCCGAACCAGACGAGCAGGCGGCGGTCTTGGGCGGCCGCCCCAGGGGATTCACTCTCTGTGACGGAGTATCCCAGCGAATGGATACGCCGGGTCAAGCTGGCGCGGCTCTGGGTGGCGGGATCGAATGTGACCTCCACCAGGTCCGACAGGAAGTTGGCCCGGACCCGGTGCACTCCGTCGGCGCGGGAGAGCACCTCCTCGATGAGCCAGGTGCAGGAGGGGCACCAGAGCCCCGTGACGTCGAGGCGGATCTCCTGGCGATCACCACTGCAAGGGGCGTCGGGAGGGTCCTCGCCCGAAGGGCGCCTCCCCGAGGAGGGGACGAGCCCGTTTCGAAGGGCCTCCAGGAAGGCCGCGCTCTCTCGCGGGTCTCCCTGGTAGTCGGCGGCGGCCAGGATCTCGGCAACGCGGAGGCACCCGGGGCAGCAGTAGGGCTCATCGGGTGTGTCCACCGGAGCTCCACAGAGCTGGCAGAGTGACCTGCTCGCCGGAGGGCGCTCCATGGCTCAGCGGGGGCTCGTGGGAGGGGCAGACTGCGGGATCATCTTGGGGTCTGCCCGCTCGGAGAGCACCCACACCAGCGCCATGAGGCCGAAGAAGACGACCATGACGGCGATTATCACACCCTTGAAGGAGACGCCTCGGGACATGGCTACCTCCCCGTGAGCTTGTTAAACTGCTCCACCAGGGGGGACCCGTCGCCCGAGAAGTACAGGATGAGGTAGATCAGAGCGAACAGGGTGAAGCCCACGTAGGTCAGCTTCAAAAACAGGTGGATCGGGGGGCCGTGACGCTCCAGGAGCCCCGAAGGATACTCGGTGAGCTCCTCGGTGGCAGGCTCGGGCTTCTTTGTGTCAGTCACGATCGTCCTCCTCGGTGGTGCTTCGCGGGTCCACCACGGCCGCCGCGCTCTCCAGGTCGTCGAGGTGCCCCTTGCGCCAGGCCCACAGCAGCAGACCGGCTAAGGCGAGCACGTTCAAGATCATGAGGCCATAGGTGAAGGCCTCGCTGGTCCAGATGGAGCCGTTACCGCTCATAGTCGTGATCCGGTCGCCAGTCCACGTTGCGCCCGAGGGTCTGAATATACTCCACCAGGTCGTCGAAGTCCTTGCCGTGGTTGCGCTTGATGAGCCACGGGAAGGGGGGCATTACCGACCCGGAGACCAGGTGCCGCGGGTTCATGAAGTGTGTGCGGTGCCAGCTCTTGTCGTACTTGCCTCCCACCCGGGCCAGGTCCGGCCCTATGCGGCGGGTGCCGAGCATGTGAGGCCTGTCCCGCACGTACTCGCCCGGCGTGCTTATTGG
>JAJRWW010000001.1 GCA_024276595.1 Myxococcota bacterium | reverse complement strand
CCACCGGCCGCGCCGCCCGCCATGGGAGGCACACCGCCACCGGCCGCGCCGCCCGCCATGGGAGGCACACCGCCACCGGCCGCGCCGCCTCCACAGGCAGCCCCTCCCTTGGCAGCCGCTGGAGCCGTGCCGAGCCTCGGGACACCACCGCCACCAGCCATGGCACCTCCTCCTGGGGCCCCTCCTGGCGGAGCGCCGGACCTTGGAGTCTCTGGAGATCCCACGCAGCTCGCGCCGCCTCCGGGTGTGGAAGGGCCTGCCACTGTGGACGATCCTCCGGAGATGACCAAGCCGGTTCCAGCGCCATCGGTGCCGGTGGTCTGCCCCCAGTGCAGCGCCAACGTGCCCCCTGGCAACCGCTTCTGCGGCTCCTGTGGGCACAAGCTGGACGACGCCGCCCTGGCGGCCGCTGCCATCTCACCGCCTCCCGCGGCAGAGCCGGCCGCACCACCCGAGGCCGCGGTAGCTCCCTCGGTCGGCCGGATGGTCCTTATCCGCCCCGACGGCTCGGAGGGCGGCAGCTACGACCTGAAGGCGGGAGAGAACGTCATCGGCAGGGAGGTCGATCCCCTCTTCGAGAACGACTTCTACCTCTCCCCCAGGCACGTCAAGCTGGACGTGCAGGGCTCTGAGATCATACTCAGCGACCTGGGCAGCCTCAACGGGGTCTTTTACCGCATTTACGACCCCCGTGTCATCCACGACGGATCCATCTTCCGCATTGGCCAGGAGCTGCTGCGCTTCGACCGGATAGACCCCCCGGCTCCCCTGGAGGACGGCACCGAGATCATGGGGAGCCCCAACCCGGGCTACTGGGGCCGGCTGACGATCATCGCTGGCAACGGCGTGGATGGGAACGCCTTCCTGCTCAAGGGGGACTCCGTGGTGGTGGGCCGGGAGAGCGGTGACATCCAGTTCCCAGAGGACGGCTACGTGTCTGGCTCCCACCTGGAGATCTCCTACCGGGACGGCACCTACCGCCTGACCGACCTCAACAGCTCCAACGGCACCTTCATCAAGATCGAGAGGGACGAGCGCATAGGCGCTGGTACCTTCGTGCTGGTTGGACAGCAGCTTTTCAGGATCGAGCTGAGCTAGCGAGCTGGGCACCAGACCGACGAGGGGATGTCACCTCAATACGCCGACGGACCATGCCCCTCCTGCCGCTTTTCGAAACCCTTCGGCCACACCAGTGGGTCAAGAACCTCTTCGTGCTGCTACCTCTGGTCTTCGCCAAGAGGTTGCTGGCGTCGGACTACATCTGGATCGGGCTGGGGGCCATGGGCCTGTTTTGCATCGCCAGCTCGGTGGTGTACCTCATCAACGACCTGGTGGACGTGCAGAGGGATCGCATGCACCCGGTCAAGCGCCTCCGCCCCATCGCCTCGGGCAGGCTCTCGGTGACCAGCGCAAGGTTGGCGGCCGCCCTGCTCACACCTGGCGTGCTGGCCGGGGGGTATCTCCTCTCGCCACCGCTCGCCGTGGTGCTGGCCGCCTACATCGCCCTGAACCTGTTTTACTCGGTCGTGCTCAAGCAGCTTCCCTATCTGGACGTGCTCTCCATCGCCGCGGGCTTTTTGCTCCGGGTCCTCGGCGGGGCTCTCGCCCTCGGGGTCGTGGCCTCCACCTGGCTGCTCCTTTGTACAGGGCTCTTGGCGTGCTACCTGGGCCTGGGCAAGCGCGCCCACGAGCTGGCCAGCCTGGGAGATGACGCCAGCCAGGCTCGCTCGGTGCTGGCTCGCTACGACCTCGCCCACATTCGATTGGTCATGCTCTTGACAGCGGTGGCCACGGTGGCCGCCTACGTGGCGTACACCCTCAGCGCCGACACCCGGGCAGCCTTTGGCACTCGGTACCTGGCCTTGACCGGCCCCTTCACTGTGATCGGTCTGCTGCGCTTCTACCAGCTAGTCACTCACCCTCACCGCGAGTCCAGCCCCACCGACGAGATGCTGCGGGACTGGCCCTTCATCGGCAACCTGGCGCTCTGGGCCGCTTCGGTGTTCGTGGTCATCTACGTTCTGCCGGGCTGACGGCCCCCCAGATGCCCCCAGCCCTCGAGCGGGCACCCTCCTCGCTCCGAGACATTTGCGCAAACGCAAAAACCGTCCCAAACGATATGGCAATTGACGACCACCCCTCACCCCAGCTATTGTTGATGGCCTCTGGGGTTATCGGGCCGAGGAGCCAAGACCTTGCCGACACAACAACCGAACATGGCATGCCCCTCATGCGGCGCTCCCATCGACGCGGAGCGACGTTTTGACGAGGTGTACAACTGCGAGTACTGCGGCAACACCGCCTACTTCACCCAGCAGGTGAGCGCCGAGGGCGACGCGGCCCCCCAGGGCGCTCCCATTGCTAATATCTTCTCGCGCTTCAAGGTCGGTCAGCATGGCAAGATCCGCGGCAAGATGGACTTCAACATCCTGGGGATGCTCCAGATCGAGTACCCCTCCGGATACTGGACAGAGTGGCGCCTCCGCGTGGGTGAGTACGAGTACTGGCTGCAGGAGGACGAGGGCATCTACGTGCTCTTTGGCCAGCGTCCCATCGAGGAGCCCCTCCCCCCAGTTGAGTCCTTTGCGGCCGGGAGCAGCCTGGACGGCTGGAACAGGCTGCCTCGATGGTTCATCATCGAGGTCAACAAGGCCAAGGTGGTGGGCTACGACGGCCAGCTCCCCTTCCCTCCCAACGTGGGGGAGGAGTTCACCTACATCGACGGTCTGGGAGGCGGACAGGTGATCTCCATGGAGATCGAGGCAGACGGCCAGTCAGCCAACCTCAGCGTGGGCGATCCTCTGGAGTACGAGGATATTCAGATCTCCTCGGAAGAAATGGGAGACTGGTAGATGCCCCTCGAGGCCCAACAGGTCGACTGCCGCGGGTGCGGCGCCAAGATCGACATCCATGCAGGTCTGCGGACCAAGACCTTCGTCTGCGAGTACTGCGGTAGCGTCTGCGACAATGAGAAGGTGGTCGCGGTCCAGGACATGCAGGCCAAGCGGAAGGAGTTCAAGCCCTGGAGCCACCTGCGCCTGGGCATGAAGGCGCAGTTTCTGGGCCGGGAGTACCAGATCATCGGCCGCATCCGGGCCAAGGAGCAGACCTGGTGGTGGGACGAGTGGTTCATGCTCTCGGAGACGGGCTTCCCCCTGTGGCTCCAGGAGGGTGAGGGGGGCTTCACGATCTTCCGGGTATTCTACCCCACCTACCCCATCAACCCGTGGAACGTCGGCAGCTTCGTGAAGCTGGACAACACGGGCGGCAACGCCCAGGTCAGGGAGCGTGGCTCCGGAACAATCGCGTTTATCGAGGGCGAGCTCACCTGGAACGCGCTCCCCGGGGAGACCTTCAACTACATCGAGTGCTATCGAGGCCCTGTCCGCTACTCCATCGAGTACAGCGAGAAGGAGATCCAGTACCTCCGCGGTGAGACCCGCGACTCCCAGAAGATCTACGACAAGTTCGGCATCAAGGAGCAGGTCCCTCCACCTCTGACCTTTGACGATGACGATGACGACGATGACGACTGGGAGACCGAGCGGACCTATCAGCCCACGGCCGCGGCTACCGGTGAGTCTGCCCCCAAGAAGAAGGGCTCGAGCGGAGTCGTGCTGCTTGTGGCCATGACGGTCCTGGGGCTTGTTCTCCTGCTGACCTCTGGAATCGTGACGGGCACTTCAAAGCACGTAAAGAGCTACACCTTCAAGGCCAGGGCTGCCACCAGCTCGGGTGACGGAGTTCTGCTCACCGACGACAACGGCAAGCCCATCAAGCTGAAGCTGCCCAAGACCACGGGCGCCTACGAGCTGCGGTTGGCCGCCAGCCCCACCGGCCGCAAGGGCTGGAGAGGGGGCTACTGCTGGTGGACGCAGGTGGTGTTCCTCAAGGAGCGCCCCAAGGCCGAGCTCAAGAAGCTGAAGGAGTACCTCAAAAAAGAGGGCGAGAAGATAGACCAGTGGACCCGCTTCGAGAAGGTACACGAGGTGAACGCCTGGTTCGGCCGCTACTGGGGGATCGATGAGGGCGAGCGCTGGAACGAGAACAGCTTCGTCAAGCAGCACTACTTTCGCACCGATGATCCTGGCCCCTACTACATCCGGGTGTACACGAACAATTGCAAGGACTACTACAGCCGCAAGTTTGATCCGGTCAGCCGGGCCAGCCTGACCCTGGCCGTGTACAAGAACGTGTGGATGACCCGCTGGATGTTCTGGGGCGGGATCCTGCTCGTGGTGATCCCCATAGGCCTGTTTTTCTGGTCCAATCGATCTGCCTTCTCTGACTGACCAAGGAGCTCTCTTTATGGGAATTGGAGCCAAGATCCTCATCGGCCTGCTCGCCCTGGGCGCAATGGGTGGAATATGGATGTCCATGTCGGGCTATGGGGCCACTCCAATGAAGGGCGCCAAGTACTACAGACCCAAGGGGCCCAACGTGCGCTCCGGCTCCATAGGACATGGACGCGGCTACTATCACGGCGGCAAGTACTAGAAACACTCAACCAACCCCAAATGGGGTCGCCCGGCCGCGTGGCCGGATTGCTTTTGGGAGGTCGACATCATGCGAGGCAAGCTACGGCTGGCTACGATCTGTGGGATCGCCATCATTTTCGGGGCGTCCGCGGTGGCGGTGGGCAAGAAGGCCACCAAGGAGACCAAGACCGAGAAGGTGGAGAAGGCCGAGAAGGTAAATCCAGACCACCTTGGCAAGGGCGTGGGCGCCCCCACCAAGGTGGACGTCAGGTGCAACATCCCTCCCATCAAGGTCAACGTCGTCCCATCGGCTCCCGCTCCCATGGCCTCTGGCAAGGCGGCCTCCACTGCCAAGACGGCAAAGGGGCCCCTGTTTAACTGGAGCAAGATCGGCAAGGACCTGGTGCTGACCCTCATCTTCTCCTTGCTGGGCCTGGTGATCGCCCTATTTGGCTACTTCGTATACCACTGGATCGTGCCTTTCGATCTGCGCAAGGAGCTGGAGATCGACCAGAACACCTCCCTGGGAATTGTTGCGGGCTCGATCATCCTCGGGCTGTGCATTATCGTGGCGGCAGCCATCGCCAGCCCATCGTAGAGATCTCCTCCCTGGACACCCTTCTTCCATGAGCGAGTCGGCTTGCCTCCGACTCGCTCACCAGTGGACGGTTTCGTGAGCAACAAAGAACCGAATGGGTCCGAAAAGGGCTCCAGATCCGCCGAGGAGACGGAATCAGGTCCTTCCTCTGCCGGCCCCGAGGATGGGGCAAGGGAAGACCGCTCCACCCAGAGCTCCTCCGCTCCCCCACGCCGGACCTCAGAGGGCGCGGTGCTGCTGCTCTCGGTCTTCGTGGTGGCGAGCTGTGGTATCGCCTACGAGCTGGTGATTGGCTCCACGGGCGCCTACATCTCGGGAGACGGGGTGACCCAGTTCTCCCTTACCATTGGGATCTACCTGTTCGCCATGGGCCTCGGCTCCTTCCTCTCGGGCAGGGTCACCAAGAACCTCCTCTCCACCTTCATCAGCGTGGAGATCGTGGTGGGGCTCGTGGGCGGCTTTGCCAACACCATCCTCTTTTTGGTCTACGGCTTTCTGACCGGCTACGAGGTGGTCTTTTACACTCTGCTCATCTTCGTGGGCCTGCTCATCGGCCTAGAGATCCCGCTGATTCTGCGCCTGCTCAGCCAGTATGGCCCACTGCGAATCAACGTGGCCAACGTGCTGGGGCTCGACTACGTGGGGGGCCTCGCCGTGGCGGTGGCCTTTCCGCTGGTGCTGCTGCCCGCGCTGGGGCTCATGCGAACCTCGCTGCTGTTCGGGATAGTCAACGTGCTGGTGGCCGGGGGCAACCTGATCTTCTTCCGAAAAAGAAAGCTCTCGAAGGCACTGCCCGTGGGCGCGTTCTTGAGCCTCATGGCGCTGCTGGTGGCTTTTGGCTACACCAACTACCTGGTGCGCCTGGGCGAGGCCGAGCAGTACGACGACGAGATCGTGCTCACCCGGCAGACCAGGTACCAGCGCATCGTCCTGACCCGCTGGCGCGACGAGATCCGGCTGTACCTGGACCGAAACATCCAGTTCTCCAGCCGGGATGAGTACCGGTACCACGAGGCCCTGGTGCACCCCGCCCTGGCCACCATTCCCAATCGTGACAGGATCCTGATCCTGGGTGGGGGGGACGGTCTGGGCCTGCGGGAGGTGCTCAAGTACCCGGACGTAAAGGAGGTCGTGCTGGTCGACCTGGACAAGGAGATGGTGGACCTTTGCCGCACCAACCCCCACATCCGCAAGGTGAACCGCGGATCCCTGAGCAGCAAGAGGGTGAAGCTGGTCTACCGGGACGCCTGGGCATGGCTCAAGGAGGACCACGGGCGCTTCAACGCCATCCTGGTTGACATGCCCGATCCCTCCAGTGAGAAGGTGGCCAAGCTCTACTCCCTGGGCTTTTACAGGATGTGCCGGCGCCACCTTGCCAAGGACGGCGCCCTCGTGGTGCAGTCCACCTCCCCCTACTTTTCACCCGGCGCTTTTTGGTGCATCAACCGGACCCTGAAGGAGGCGGGCTTTCACGTGACCCCCATCCACGTGCACGTACCGACCTTTGGCACCTGGGGCTTCAACCTGGCATCTTTTCAGCCCATGCCCTGGAAGGACGCGCGTCTCACGGTCCCCACCCGCCACCTGAGCCCCGAGCTATGGCCGTCCATCTTCCGCTGGCCCAAGGATCTCCCGCCCCTGGACGTG
>JAJRWW010000233.1 GCA_024276595.1 Myxococcota bacterium | reverse complement strand
CCGGCGTGCGGTCAAGAACAACACCAACCCGGAGAGCGCCTGGTCCCACCTGTCGGTGGTCTACCTGGCGGCGGGAAGCCTGCGCCCCCATGGGGCCAAGCCGGTCAAGAGCCCCTGGGTCCAGAGCAGGTACGGCTGGCTACAGGACCACGTCCGGGCGCACAGCCTGAGCCTGGCCAAGTGGGCCCTGGCGCGGTCCATCTCCTACGACAAGTTCTACTACGACACCCACAGAATGATGGCGCTGCTGCACCTGCAGTCGGGTCACATCGACCGGGCGCTGGCGGAGATGAACCGCTCCATGGACATCACCGAGGGGAGGCACTTCGTGCAGTCCCACGAGGCGGCCCTGCAGGTGAAGGAGAGGGTGGCCAAGGGCGACGACGCCGCGGCCCGCAGGGCGGCCGGTCGCATGTGGTACTGGCTGGAGCGGAGCCGAAACTTCCCCGGGATGCCTGTCATGCCCATCTCCTGGCTCCACTGGGACGACGCCTTCCAGAGGCTGCAGTCCCTCGCCAAGCTCATCGCCGGGGGGAGGCTTCGGCAGGCGCGCGCACGCATCAGCGCCCTGGCGAGGCTGCGAGGCGTGGCGCGCGTGCCGAGCTTCGACCTGCGCTTTCTGCGGGGGGTGCACGCGGCCCTTGCCGACGACATGGGCGAGGCATTTTCCTTGCTGCACCACCTCAAGCGCCCCAAGAAGGAGGAGGGCTTCATCGACGCGGTGATCCACCTGGTCACGGGCTCGGCCCGGGTGGAGATGGACATAGGGCAGCTCGTGCGGGTGCTCCGCCGGGGCAAGGACGCCAGGGGCCAGGGGCGGCGAGCCTTTGGCCAGGTGGTGGAGCGTGCCATGAGCTCGCCGCACCTGTACCTGAAGGTGTTTGGCTTCGTGATCTCCGATCACGTGGACAACGGCCAGATGGACGAGGCGAAGCTGGTGGCCAGGGCCGCGGCCCGGTTTGCGTACCTGCTCTACAGCCGACGGCGGGTGGACCACTTCAGCCCAGGCTTCAGGCGCGCTTACCGCCAGGTCATCTCCGCCCGGGGGCAGGTGCTGGCGGCCGCCTCCAAGCGGGGCAGGATGATGCGGGCCCAGCGGGCCATGCAGCGCAAGCGCTACGGGGCTGTGGTGCGCATCACCCGGGGAGCCCTGAAGAAGTTCGGCCCCAAGATCCCCATGGCCCACTTCTTCATGGGCTCTGCCCTGGAGGCCCTGGGCCGTCCCCAGGAGGCCCGGCGAGCCCTCGAGCTCTACCTCAAGTACGACCCGCAGGGGAAGTACGTCGACAGGGTGAGAGAGCGCTTGAAGGCCCTGTAGCGCCACTGTCGCCCGCGCACCCGGTCGTCGAGAGGAGCCAGCGGGTTCGCGGCAGCCCGCCCCGGTTTGGGCCTTCGTTGACAGGCCGCGGATCATGCAGTAAATGACGCGCTGAGCACAGCCAACGGCGACACCTCAGGCGTCCTTCCCCACAGGGGAGCGACTCCCCACCACTCACCCCAGAGGCAATATCGAGGTCATATCGTGGAGCTGAAAGACACCTTGACCCTGCCCAAGACAGCCTTCCCCCAGCGCGGCAACCTGGCCAGGCGCGAGCCGCTCATGCTGGATCGATGGGCGAAGAGCGGTCTGTACGAGCGCATCCTCGAGGCCCGGGCCGACCGGCCGCGCTTCGTGCTGCACGACGGGCCTCCCTACGCCAACGGGTCCATCCACTACGGTCACATCCTCAACAAGGTGCTCAAGGACATCGTGGTCAAGCATCGCACCATGGACGGCTACCTTTGCCACTACGTCCCTGGCTGGTACTGTCACGGGCTGCCCATCGAGCTTCAGGTGGACCGGGACCTGGGCGAGCGTCGGGAGGGCATGTCCAAGCTAGAGGTGCGCAAGCGCTGCCGCGACTACGCCCTGCGGTATGTGGACAAGCAGCGGCAGGAGTTTCAGAGGCTGGGCTGCTTCGGCGCCTGGGACTCGCCCTACCTCACCCTTCAGCCGCGCTACGAGCAGACCATCGTGAGGGAGATCGGCCGGCTCATGGAGGGCGGCTACCTTTACAGGGGGCGCAAGCCCGTCTACTGGTGCGCTTCCTGCAAGACGGCCCTGGCCGAGGCGGAGGTGGAGTACGGTGACCACGTCTCTCCTTCCATCTACGTCAAGCTGGACCTGGTCGATGACCCGGGCTTCCTGGCGCCGGAGCTGGCTGGAAAGCAGGTCTCCCTGGTGATATGGACCACAACCCCGTGGACGATCCCGGCCAACCTGGCGGTGGTGGTGCAGCCCCGGTACAGGTACGTGGCGCTGGACACGGAGGCGGGAAGCCTCATCGTGGCCGAGGACCTGGTGGAGAGCTTCCTGGCGGACACGGGGCTCGTGGCCAGGGGCAAGGTGGTGGTGGAGGCGGCCAGGCTGGAGGGGAGAAAGTACCGGCACCCGCTGGTGGGGGAGCGCGAGGAGCAGGACTACAGGGTCTGGTTTGCCGACCACGTGACCCTGGAGAGCGGCACCGGTCTGGTGCACACGGCCCCGGGCCACGGCGCAGACGACTACGCCGTGGGGATGGAGCACGGCCTGGATATCCTCGCGCCGGTGGACGACTCGGGCTGCTTCACCGAGGAGGTGCCCGCCTACCAGGGCCAGATGGTGCACAGGGCCAACCCAGCCGTGATGAAGGACCTCGGCGACGCGGGCGCGCTGCTGAGCCCGCTGGACCTGACCATAAGCCACTCCTACCCCCACTGCTGGCGTTGCAAGGAGCCCATCGTGTTCCGCGCCACACCCCAGTGGTTTGTGGCGCTGGACCATGCGGACCTGCGGCAGCGGGCCCTGGAGGAGATCGACCGCACCCGCTGGATCCCCCGCTGGGGCAGGGAGCGCATTCACGGCATGGTCTCGAGCCGGCCCGACTGGTGCCTCAGCCGCCAGCGGGCCTGGGGTGTGCCCCTGCCCATCCTGTACTGCGAGGAGTGCGGGGAGCCCCTGGTCAGCGCAGCCCTCGCCCGGCGGGCGGCAGAGCTCTTCGGCGAGGAGGGCTCGGACGCCTGGTTTGCCCGTTCGCCCGCCGAGCTGGCGCCGGAGGGAGCCGCCTGCGCGGCCTGTGGCTCCACCAGCTTCCGCAAGGAGGAGGACATCGTGGACGTGTGGTTCGAGTCTGGCGTGAGCTGGGCCGCCGTCTGCGAGGAGGACCCGCTCCTGGGGGTGCCGGTGGACCTGTACCTGGAGGGCTCTGACCAGCACAGGGGCTGGTTCCACTCGGCGCTGCTCACGGGGGTGGCCGGTCGGGGGATGGCTCCCTACAGGGCGGTGCTCACCCACGGCTTCGTGGTGGACAAGGAGGGGAAGCCCTACTCCAAGTCCATGCGCAACTACGAGCCCCCGGAGAAGATCCTGGGCCGACAGGGCGCGGAGATATTCCGCCTGTGGGTGGCCTCTGAGGACTACAGGAACGACATCCGCATCTCCCCGGAGATCCTCAAGCGGCTGACCGAGGGCTACCGCAGGATCCGAAACACGGCGCGCTTTCTGCTCGGCAACCTCTCCGACTTCGACCCCAGCTCCGACCTCGTGGAGGTGGAGCACCTCGCGGAGGTGGACCGGTGGGCCCTGGGTCGCCTCCATGGGCTCGTGGAGCGGCTGGGAGCGGCGTACGACTCCTACGAGCTCCACAAGGTCTACCGTGGCCTGGTGGACTACGCCGCGGTGGACCTGTCGGCGCGATACCTGGACATCCTCAAGGACCGCCTGTACTGCGACGCCCCGTCGGGGCTCTCCCGTCGCGGGGCCCAGACGGTGGTGTACGAGATCCTGCGGGCCTACACCGCGCTCATGGCGCCGGTGCTGGTGTTTACGGCGGAGGAGATCTGGGAGCACATGCCGCACCTGCCCGGTGACCCGGACAGCGTCCACCTGACGTCCTTCCCGCAGGCCGACGGCTCGCGGGTGGATGCAGCCCTGGGGGCCCGATTCGAGTCCATGCTCACCGTGCGATCCGCGGTTACCCAGGCGCTAGAGCCCTTCAGGGCGAGCAAGCACCACTCCCTGGATGCGGCGGTCACCGTGCGGGTGCCTCCAGATCTCCGCGCGGACCTGGACGCCTGCGCCGACCTGCTGCACGACTACTTCATCGTCTCCTCCGTGGCACTGGAGGACGCACCCGGCGACGAGGTGGAGGTCGTGGTGACCGAGCACGGCGGCGCCAAGTGCCAGCGCTGCTGGAAGCGCACCCATGATCCCAAGACCGTGGGAGACAGCCAGACGGTCTGCGGACGGTGTGCAGCGGTGCTCGCTGCCATGGACGACATGGAGACATCCCCGGCGGCGCGTGGGGAGAAGGAGCGAGGCCAGTGAAGCTGAAGCAGAAGCTGCTCATTGTGGGCTGCGCCGGGCTGGGGGTGTTGATCTCTGACCAGGCCACCAAGATCTGGGCCCGGTCCAGCCTGCTGACCGCCACCCAGCGTCACGCCCTGTTCACCGAGAGCCCGGAGATGTACGCCAAGGGCGAGGTCCTCAAGACGCCCTCGGGCAAGCGCTACCGTGTGCACCCCTACGATCCCACCCGGGGCAAGCAGAAGATCCAGCCCGTGAGGCGGGACGGCAAGAGGTCCTTCGTAAAGGTCCTGGGGGACAGACCCGGGCCCAGGATGTGGTTCATCCTCTCGTTCAATCCGGGCGCAGCCTTCGGGCTCTTCAATGACACCGCTGGCTCGCGGGTGTTTCTGTCCATCATCGGCCTCCTGGCCCTGGCGCTCATCTACTACCTCCTGCGGCGGCCGGAGAGCAGCTCCAGGCTCTTTGTCTGGGCGCTGGCCCTGGTGGCGGGCGGGGCGGTGGGCAACCTCATCGACAGGATACTCCACGGCGAGGTGACCGACTTCATCTGGGTCTGGCTGACCCCCAGCCTGAGGCTGGTCTGGCCCTGGCCCGCCTTCAACATCGCCGACATTGCCCTCGTGGTGGGAGTGGGCCTCATGGTGCCGGCGATGCTCCTCGCTCGCACTGACGAGGACGAGGGCCCCGAT
>JAJRWW010000232.1 GCA_024276595.1 Myxococcota bacterium | reverse complement strand
GCAGGTGCTGGGGTCGAGTCGAGCACTGACAAGCGAGGACCAGCGGGCCTGGCTCCAGGTGGAGAGGCTGTGGATTCCAGGCCCACCTGGCACTTCACCCTTCGCACCACCATCCTGCTTTTGCTCGTCGCCATCATTGGCATTCTCTCGGGTGTGCTGATCTTGACCGCATGGCACTACTCTGCCTCCAACGCGAAGACCCTCTCCGCCAAGCTGATGGACCGCATTGCCCTACACGTGGTGTTTCGGACCACGCGCTACATGAAGCCCGCCAGGACCAGCGCCGCCCTGATTCGACGGTTGGCCGGCTCCCATGTGCTAGACATAAAGGACACGCGCGGGGTGGAGCATTTTTTTGAGCACCTGCTCCAGGTGTATCCCCAGCTTGCCATGCTCAACCTCGGGGATGAGCGCGGCAATTTCCTCATGGTGAAGCGCTTCTCTGCGGCAACGCGAGTTCGGGCCTATCGTGTATCCCCCGTGCGTGACTCGGATCGTCCTGGCAAGGTGCCGCCAGCGGAGGACGCCTTGAGGCGGGCCGCCATGCGCCATGTCTGGGCTCCCAAGCTCCGGTTGGGAACAAAAATGGAGACATGGTGGGTACCCAAGGGCAGCCTGTCCACCAAGATCGTGCGACGCACAGGCACAGCGAAACCGGTGACGATCTGGAAGTACCGAGACCTTGAGGGCATTGTTCGCGCAGTGTCGGTGACAGACGACGTGCAGTACGATCCTCGGATTCGCCCCTGGTACAGGCAGTCGAAGCGCCTGGGGAGGCAGAGCTGGACGGACGTGTATCTGTTTTTCACCGACAAAAAGCCCGGGGTCGCCTCTACGTCGCCCATATTTGGCCCAGACGGAACCTTTCGAGGTGCCGTCTCCGTTGAGATCGAGCTGCTTAGCATCTCTGATTTCTTGACGGAGTCCAAGGTGGGGGCGCGCAGCAGGGTGTTTCTGGTGAATGAGGAGAAGGACGTAGTGGCCTTCTCTGACATCACCAACCTTCGAAGGCGGGTTGTGAGGGCGGGAAGGACCGCCTGGGCTCTGCACAAGATCCACCAGGTTCCCGATGCCGAGGTGGCTGCCTCCTATGACGCTCTGGCGCGCCGCACACAGTCCTTTCCGCCGAAGAGGCGACAGATATTTGCCTACAGGCATGGGGGGGAGACCTGGCAAGCCATGTACATCCCTTTTCCCGACTCTGCGGGCAAAAGGTGGACCGTTGGTATCGTGGTTCCACAGGACGTGTTCCTTGCTCAGATCAAGCGCAACCGGTTCATGAGTGTGTTTCTCTCGGTCATAATGATCTTCGGCGCCATTGTGCTTGCCGTGGTGCTCTCCCGGGCAATTAGCCGTCCACTGGCGCAGCTCGTGCACGAAACCGAGCGAATCAAGAACCTGGACCTGCAGAGCGACATCGAGATCCGCTCTCGACTCCAGGAGGTCAACACAATGGTTTCCTCTGCGGACCAGATGAAGATCGGGCTGCGCTCCTTTGAGAAGTATGTCCCGCGGGAGCTGGTGCGGCAGCTCGTTGTCTCCGGTGAAGAGGCCCGGGTGGATGGCGAGACCCGGGAGTGCACGATCCTGTTTACGGACATCGCCGGCTTCACATCCATCGCCGAAGGCCTGGCACCTGAGGAGCTGATTACTCACCTGAACGCCTACTTCGACAATGCCACCAATGTCTTGTTGGCCCACGGTGCCACCATCGACAAGTACATCGGTGATGCAATCATGGCCTTCTGGAACGCCCCCCGGGGGATCTCCGATCACCCGGTGCGGGCCTGTCGGGCAGCGCTGGAGCTTCGCCGGGCACTGGAGAAGCTGAACGCCGAGTGGGCTGCCAGGGGGCAGCCGACCATGCACACGCGGATAGGTCTTCACACGGGCGAGATCATCGTGGGCAACATCGGCTCCGACGAACGCCTCAGCTACACGATTATCGGTGATGGCGTCAACCTGGCCAGCCGGATCGAAGGAGTCAACAAGACCTACGGGACCTGGGTCATGGTCTCCGAGGAGACCTACCGGCAGGTGTCCGATGAGCTCGTCGGCCGGGTCGTAGACCTGGTTGCCGTAAAGGGGCGCCAGGAGGGAGTGCTCCTGTACGAGCTGCGGTGCCTCTCCACGGACCAAAATGCAGAGAGGGAGCGCCGTGTGGCAGCGCTCTCCCAGCGGGCCTTCGACCACTACCGCGACCGCGACTGGGATGCCGCCCTGGAGTGCTGGCAACGGGTGCAGAGGCTCCTGGAAGGAGACGATCCCGTCTCGGCGCTCCTCATGGAGCGCTGCAGGCGTTTCCGGGAGGCGCCGCCTCCACAGGGCTGGACCGGCGTCACCGTTGCCACTACCAAGTAGCCAGAGTTGCTGCCAACCGGGGTTGAGGAACTACAACCTCAGATTCAGGGGGCCACCTTCAGGATGGGCTCGATCTCGGCCCAGGAGAACACGGGTCCGTCGCGGCAGACCAGGCGGCTGCCGAGCTGGCAGTGGGTGCAGTGTCCAATGCCGCACTGCATGTTACGTTCAAAGCTGACAAAGATGTCT
>JAJRWW010000231.1 GCA_024276595.1 Myxococcota bacterium | reverse complement strand
TGGGAACAGAGGAGGAGACGCGGTAGGCGTGGGATGAGATGGCCGTGTGGGTGCCCTGGTCAAAAGATCCCTCAGGGGATCCGTCCACCTCCCTGGAGGGGAGGTTGATGACCACCAGCCCCCTGGGCGGTACCTCCGCCTCGGCCACCTGGGTGAGCTGCTGCGGCCAGCCCGGCTCCGCGTCGTTTCGGTGCACCACCACCTGCGCTGGCACCAGGCTCGGGTTGGAGATCACAACCGCGAGCTGCTGGGATGCGGCGTTGAACACCGAGCTGATGACTGCGTTGTCCAGATCCACTGCCCAGTACTCGCAGCCCACGTAGCTGCGGTTGTCCGAGGCGGCCTGGCAGGCGTCCAGGCAGTTGCCCAGGTAGCAGACCTCGTTCTCTTCTGGCCGGCACTGGGCGATGGGGATGGTGGTGACCCCGTCCTCCTGGCACTCCACCACCGTCTGATCGTCGCACAGCCGAGAGAGGGGATGGCAAGGGGTACAGCCCAGGCCAGGGTGGCAGACCTCGCTGGTCTCGGCGCAGTCGGTGTCCTCGTAGCCCAGGCCGTCGCCCGTGCAGAGGCGCGCTAGGTCCCCCTCGCAGTAGACTCGCCCGGGCTCGCACTCGGCGACGACCTGGTCGTCGCAGCCAGCACCGAGCGCGATCCAGGCGGTGAGCGGCAGGCTCAGCCAGAGCGGCGGTGGATTCATGGTTTGCGCTCACTCGAGGTCGGGGAAGGTGAAGGGCCAGCCGTTGCCCGCCGTGGCTCCCCAGTAGCGGTCGTTCAGGTACCGGTACGAGAAGTCGTCAAAGTCCATTCCGTCCACATAGACCGGGATCACGTGCCAGAACATCTCCCCGGAAGGGTGGCCCTCCAGGCCTGGCCCCAGGCCGTACAGGTCGGGCAGCACGAACTGGGTCACGGCTCCGTGCAGATAGAGCCTCCAGTAGGCGTCGCCATCGGGGTGGGTGCGCACCAGGATGATGTTGAAGGTGGGCTCGACCCCTGTCGCGTCCCAGATCATGCGGCTGGTGAGGGGCACTCCCCCAGGGGCTGGATCCACCGCCTGTGGGATCCCCAGCCACTGGTCCACCACAACGGGCGCCGGGCCCGTGGGGAGCACCGGGAGAAGCACCTTGGAGTAGGGATACAGGCCGTTGGTGTGGGCCTCGATGACCGCCGAGTAGCTGGCCCCGGAGAGCTCCAGCCCCAGCTCCGGCAGCCTGTCGATGACAACCAGATCCGATGCGTCCTGAACTGTGCGCTGGTTCTCTGCGCGCACAATGTATCCGTCGCCCCCAATGTCCACGAACAGGCGCAGCTTGTAGCCCACAGGGCCGGTCTCCATGTTCAGCGGGGGGGCCGAAGAGATGTCGAATGAGACCTGCCGTCCGAGGGAGATGTGGATCTCTATGTCGGCGTCGATCACCTGGTCGGGCCCGGAGATGAGGCCCCGGGTGATGCCCATGGCGTAGGGCGTAAACACCTGTGTGGCCTCGTTCTCTATGCCCGCCAGGGCGTAGACCGCGTAGCTGCCCGGCCGGGCGTAGATGAAGTAGGAGTAGGAGGAGTCGCAGGGATCCCCCTCGACCACAATGCCCGACTCTCCCGGCTCGGAGGCGACATAGTCGTAGTCCTGCACTGACTGGTAGACCTTGATGATGCGCCGCTCCCCGGGGCCGGGCTCTGGCACCCTCAGGTCGAAGTCGCACCCCTCGCCGAACTCCACTCCCCCAAAGGAGACGAAGCCCTGCACCGCCGAGTAGGACTGACCGGGGATCGTCCCCGGGTTCGGGGGCACGAAGGGGGTCAGAAACAGGGTCACGTCCCTGGCGTCAAAGGCCACGACGCTCACCCTCTCGTAGCCCTCGGCGGCAACCGTGAGCATCTGCGGGCCCACGAGACCAGGGGCGCTGAAGGTCACCCTGCCCGTGGCGTCGGTCACCGCCTGGTAGGGGGAGCTGGCGTCGGCGCCCATGAGCACATAGGCGTCTGCGACCGGCTCGGATGTGTAGGTGTCCAGCACCGTGACGTTGACCTCTCCCTGGATGGGGCCGCCTCCGAGGCCGCCGTTGATGGGGTCGGCGCTGTCGTAGTAGGAGAACCCCTCCTGCACCGAGAGGAGCTCCGTCGAGTCCTCCACCGAGACGGTCACCAGGCCCGGGGTGTGGGCGGCCGTGTAGCCGGTGATGAGGGTGGGGCTGACGTACACCTGGTCCTCCAGCGGGGTGTCCCCCAGGAAGGCCACCGCCTGGTCGCTCCAGGCCGTGTCGGCGCCCTTGATCCGCACTAAGGTGCCGCCAGCGCTGGAGCCGGAGGGGGGATCCACGCTGAGGCGGTCGTAGGTGAAGCCGTCCTCGAAGAGGGTGGACTGGCCATCGGAACGCATCACCCCGATGTCAATGGGCCCTGGCAGACCCGGAGGGGTCTGCAGGACGAGGATCCTGTTGGGGGCCTGGAAGATGGTGAGTGACGGGTCCACCATGAGGTCACCGAAGTAGACCCGGCTCTCCTCATCGAAGCCAAACCCGCGGATGGTGACCTCGGTGCCGCCGTAGACAGGGCCGTGGTCGGGCAGAAGCTGGGTGACAACAAAGGGCGGGTCCACGGTGCCGTCGCTCGGGAACACGTGGCCGTCGGTGTCGGGACCAGAGGCCTTGCGGTCATCACAGGCCGCCGTGCCCAGGGCCAGGGCCAGGCCCAGCAACAGGGCCGCTCGGTGGGAGGCCAGGGATGTGAATCTACAGAAAGCTGGCATGGCGACCATCCTCGCTCCAGGAGACAAGGCGCCTCTCGCGAGTGACGCCCGCGAGGGACTGACCCCGAGGGTAATCATAGCATAGCCGGCAGGAGCACCATGAAAAAGAGCGGCGGCGTCAAGGCAACGCCCAGCGGCTGGCTGACTGCTGGTGGGGGAGCCGCCACAGGAGAGGGTGACACGGCTGAGGGGGCGAGGGGGATGATGCCTACGGCGTCATGTACACATCCACCCACACGTCCCACAGGTGGGTGTTGTCCCAGGCGGAGGCGCCGATCTTCACGTCGATGTAGCACTTGGCCTCGGCGCCGGTGCCGCACATGAGGTACGAGTCCGGGTTGAGGGTGATGTTGGTGAAGAACCCCTCGGGTGTGTTGATCGTGGCGTCGGGCATGAGGTCGAACTGGAAGGTGTCCCAGTTGTAGAGGTAGACCTCGGCCCCGTCCCCGAACAGCGAGTCGTCGTAGCCCCAGGCCTCTACCCGGATGGAGGTCACGCAGGCGATGTTCTCGGCCGCCAGCTCGAAGAAGTCCTCGGCCGCGCCCGAGGAGAGGCCGGGGCTGAGCAGCACCCAGGGGGAGCCCTCGTCCGGGTCGGGGTCGTCGTAGGAGCCGTCCAGCCACATCTGGTTCGCCTCCCTGTAACCCACGGGCATCCAGCGGGCGCGGCAGGCGTCCACGCCGCAGTCGGGGTCCAGGCCAGCCGGGCACCATGTGTCGCAGTGGCCGTCGTCGTCGCAGGCCCACTCGTTGAGCTCGCAGTCGGGATCGCAGGCGCAGGTGTCGGAGCTGTCCGGCGCCGCGGCCTCACAGTACTCGTTGTAGTCGCAGGCGCAGGCGCAGTCGGGATCCGCGCCGGAGGGGCACCATGTGTCGCAGTGGCCGTCTCCGCCACATGGGGAGGAGCCGGAGCAGTCGGGGTCGCAGCCGCAGGCCGTGGTCGAGCCGGGTGCGTCTGGCTCGCAGATACCTGTGGTGAAGTCACAGTCGCAGGTGAGCACGCAGCTCCCCCCGGAGCAGGTCTCGTCGGTGCCGCAGTTGATGGTGGGCCCCCAGGTGAGGCAGGCGCTGGCTCCATAGAAGTCACACACCTGGTACCCGGCGCCAGATGTGGTGCACTGGGTGTCATTTTGGGCGGAGCACTCGTCCGTGCAGTTGATGTCACACACACCATTGGAGCAGGTCTCTCCAGGATCGCAGGGCACTATTGGGCCCCACTCCAGGCACGGGTCGGAGTCGAACTGGCCGCAGGTCTGCGTACCGGTCGTTCCGTCGCACTGGGTGGAGCCCGCGGTGCACTCGCTGGAGCAGGTGTCAGAGCAGGTGCCGCTCGAGCAGCTCTCGCCGACTGCGCAGGGGGTCACCGGGCCCCAGTCCAGGCACGGATCTGAGTCGAAGTCGTCGCAGACCTTGAAGCCGTCGCCGTCGCACTCCCTGGAGCCGAGGGCGCACTCGTCCGTGCAGGAGTCGCTGCACACCCCCGCAGAGCAGGTCTCGCCCACGCCACAGGGGACCTCCACGTCCCACATGTAGCAGCCGCTACCGTCATCGATGCAGTCCTGGGTGGCGCTGCCGTCGTCGTTGCACTTGACCGACCCAGGGGTGCAGTCGTTGGCGCAGGCTGGCTCGCAGGAGCCGTTCACGCAGGCCTCACCCTGGTTGCAGGGGGTCACCGGGCCCCACTCGGTGCAGGAGTCGGAGTCGAAGTTGCCGCATTCCTGAAAGCCGCC
>JAJRWW010000230.1 GCA_024276595.1 Myxococcota bacterium | reverse complement strand
TGATCGCCCCACCTAGCCCGGGTCGGACGAGAGGGAGCGGGAGGTGCCCCTGCCCCGACCCACTCCCAGTGAGCCCTATGGCTTGCAGCTCTTTGCGTGGGAGCTGGCCCTTGCCGCGAGCTTGCCGCCCTTGACCCCTGCCAGGAACCTCTTGTAGAGGGGCACCGCCAAGCGGCAGTTGCCCAGCTTTCGGTGGGCCTCTGCGAGATAGAAGGAGACGGTGCGCAGCCTCCCGCGGCCCAGGCGCCGGGCCTTTTGGAGGCTCAGCAGCGCTTGGCGGAACCGCCTGGCCGCGAGCTGAGCCCTCCCCAGCATGAGCGCGAGGCCGGGACTGCTCGGCTGCAAGCGCGCCGCCGCCTGGAAGGCCTTCTCGGCCCTGGCCCAACGTCCGAAGCGCATGAGCACCATGCCGCGCACAGCCAGTATCCTGGCAGAGCCGGGCTTGAGGCTGGCGGCGCGCTTCAGGCGCGCCAGGGCGCTGGTCTCACGTCCCAGGCGCGTGAGCATCATCACTGCTCCCAGGTGTGCGTACAGATCTCGGGGCCTCAGCCGAGATGCCTGGTCGTAGCGCTTCAGCGCCGCGGCGCTGCGGCCGATCTTTCGTAGCACGTCAGCCAGGGCCAGCAGGGCGCCAGCGCTGGAAGGTCGGAGCAGAGAGGCTCGCTCTAGCGCCCTCGCGGCCCGTGGGAGCTTGCCTGCGGCGTCGTAGGCGAGCCCGAGGTTGAGCCAGCCCGAGTAGTCCTTGGGCTGGAGCGCCACGGCGCGCTTGAGGGGGGAGATGGCCAGATGGGCCTGGCCGTCCACCAGCAGGGCAGTGCCCAGGTTGTTGAAGAGCTCGAAGAAACGAGGCCCATGGCGCAGGGCGCGCCGATAGGCTGCGATGGCCTCCTTTGTTCGCTTGAGGCGGATGAGGCACACTCCCACGTAGTAGTGGGGGCGCGAGTCCTTGGGGTGCTTGCGAGCTACCCCCCGAAGCTCCGCCAGGGCGTCTCTCCAGCGACCCTGACGAACGAGAGCCTTGCCCCGGGCCAGGGCCGCCTCCACCGCGGCGCCCTGACGAGCCACAAAGGGGCGCTCGTCAGCGGAGTGGGACCGACGGGGTGGTTGAGGGTCCTTTCTCGGGGGACAGCCAGCACAGGCCAGCAGCAGCCCCAGGGCTAGGTGGGTGGTTCGCATGGTCTCTCCTGTGTCTCACTTCCTCTTGGCGTACTGAAGGATACCACGGCCAATGGATTCGCCAATGCGCTTGCGGGCCTCGGCCTGGCGCAGGGCGGCCTCTCCCTGGAGGCTCGAGATGAACGAGACCTCCACCAGCACTCCGGGGACCCGCGCGGTGAGCAGCACGTAGAAGATGGCCCTGCGCACTCCCCTGTCAGGTAGCCGGGGCCGGCCCACCCGGGCCGCCCCGAGGACCTGGTGGTGAATGACAGTGGCGAGCTGGCGAGACAGGGCCGTGTTGGCCCGGGTGGTGAGATCCGCGAGGACCAGCCGATATCCGCCAATGGGGCGACCGGCAGCGCGGTTCTCCCTGGCTGCCAGCTTTGCGGCGTACTGGTCCGAGCCCACATCCAGGTAGTAGGTCTCTACTCCCTGCTGCTTTCTGGTGGGATCGGCGTTGGCGTGGATGGACACCAAGATGTCGGCGTCCACGGCCAGGGCGATGGCCGAGCGCTCCTCCAGGGAGACGGTCCTGTCGCCGTCGCGGGTGAGCACCGCCTTGAGCCCGGCCCCTTTCAGCAGCCTGGCGGCGTGGCGGGCGATGTCGAGGGTGACGTCCTTCTCCTTCAGACCCGTGGGGCCCACCGCGCCGGCCTCGGTGCCACCGTGGCCAGGGTCCAGGGCGACCACCTTCACCCGGGGGCGGCCTTTTGGGTGGGTGGGCCTGAGGGCAGGCTTCCACAGGTCCACCACCACCCGGTAGTGGTGCTGGAGGGGGTAGATCTGGTAGCGCAGGGGGCCGGCGAGGTCCAGCACCAGCCTCACGGACCTGGGGGGCCGGTTGGCCAGGCGGAGGCCCTGGACGAGATGCCCGCGCTCGGCGTCTGCCCTGGACACGGCGCCGGAGAGGCGCGCCCCAGGGAAGTCGATGTAGAGGCGAGCCGGCCTGGCCGTGGCGGCGGGCAGGGCTCCGTGGCTGTAGCGCACCGGCCGGTCGAAGTAGCTCACCACCCGAGAGAAGGCCGGAGTGGACCAGCGCCGCACCCGCAGCAGGCGGCTGGCCCGGCCGTCGGAAGGGAAGCGGATGGAGAGCCGGTCGGGATCCACGGAGGTGCCCAGGATCGTGTCGGCGGGTCGCGGCCGGGATCGCCGCCCGGGCGAGGGCACAGGCGCTGGCGCCGAGGGGGCCATGTGGTGCAGGATCTCGAGGGCGGCCCGTGCGCGGCGGCCCGAGAGGGTCTGGTCCTGGGCCAGCAGCTTGAGGAGCTCAAAGCCCACCCGCGGTCGGTCCAGATCCAGGGTGAGGGCCGCACGCCGCCAGAGCGCCCAGGCGGACTCCTTCGTCCTGGGGTGAGATCGGGAGACCTCTTCATAGGCCAGCAGGGCTGCGCGGATGTCCTCCGGCGCGCGGCTGGCCCTGGCAATCTCCTCCCGCTGGCGCGCCCTGGAGACCCGCGCCAGGAGCCCTCGTGGCCCTTTGCGGCAGCGGCTGGCGGCGCGTCGCCAGAGCTGGTCCAGGCGCTCCAGTTGGGCGCGGCTCACCTGGCGAACGGAGCGCCCGCCTCGGATGGCGCTCGCCTGGCCTCGAGCCAGGAGGAGCAGCGCAGCGCAGCCATCAGAGCGCAATGTGAGGGGCTCGCGCCCACATCCAGAGCCGAGCGTTGACCCCAGGGCGAGGCAGGTCAGCAGGGCTGGAGCTACCGCTGGATGGCGAGGGGTCATCGCTGGAGCCGGTTGATCCGGTCCTGAACGGCCTTCTTTTCGTTTGGGCTGAGTCGATGGGAGGCCAGGCGCAGGTAGGTCACGAAGGCGGCGATGGCCTTCGCCCTGTCGCCCATGGCCTGGTAGAGCACCCCCAGGTCGAAGTGGGCCGGGGCCATGCGTGGCTGCAGCGCAATGGCGCCAAGATACAGCGCCAGGGCCTTTCGACGCTTGCCGTCTCTCCTGTAGGAGACCGCAGCGTTGAAGCGGTAGAGGGCCACCTTGGGCTTGAGGCGCAGGGCCCGTTGGTGCGCACCGATGGCGGCCTTGTGCCTGCGCACGAGCGAAAGGTAGACACCGTACAGTGACCAGAGCTCGGCGCTGGTCTTCTTGGCCCTGGCGGCCCTGCCCATGGCATTGGCGGCCTCCTTGAGCCTCTTGGCCTTGCGGTAGGCAATGGCCAGGTGCTTCCAGATGTCGGCGTTGGTGCGCTCCAGCGTCGCCGCCTTGCGCAGGCTGGTCACCGCTGCAGCGTACTGCTTCAGCCGGAAGCGGCAGATACCCAGCATGTGCCAGGCGTTGGAGCTGTTGGGGGCGGCCTTTACGACCACCTGGTACTCGGCCGCGGCGGCCCGGTACTTTCTCATGCGACGCAGGGTGTGGGCCAGGCCCAGGTGCGCTGCCTGGTACCGGGGTCGCTTCCGGATGGCCTTGCGGAACTCCGCCTCCGCTCGCCTGTACTGCCTGGCGCGGCGCAGGCGCAGCCCAGCCAGGTAGTGCTGGTGGGCGGCGTCGGCCAGGGCGGGCTCCAGGGGTGCTGCCGCCAGCAGCAGCAGCGTGCTCAGGGTTATGGCAGCTCTCATGGGTTCCTCCTTGGCTCCACCGGGCCGGCCGGACATCGGCCGCTCAGGATGGCTGCTTTTCGACCTCGGCCGGGGCGCCATCCTCGGCTGGCAGCGTCGGCCCGAAATGCTCCAGCAGCAGGCCCTGGATCCGCTCGGCCATGTCCTCGTGCTCGGCCAAAAACAGCTTGGCGTTCTCTCGCCCCTGCACCACGCGCTCTCCCTGGAAAGAGTACCACGCGCCGCTCTTGTCCACGATCTTGTTCTCCACGGCCAGGTCCAGCAGGTCTCCAGTGCGGCTGATGCCCTCTCCGTACATGATGTCGAACTCCACCTGGCGGAAGGGTGGCGCCATCTTGTTCTTGACGACCTTCACGCGCGTCCGGTTGCCGGTTACCTCGTCACCGGACTTGACGGCTCCAATGCGGCGGATGTCCAGCCGAACGCTACAGTAGAACTTGAGCGCATTGCCGCCGGTGGTGGTCTCGGGGCTGCCGAACATCACGCCGATCTTCATGCGGATCTGGTTGATGAATATCACCAGGGTCTGGGACCTGGAGATGGTGCCCGTGAGCTTGCGCAGGGCCTGGCTCATGAGTCGGGCGTGCAGCCCGACGTGGGAGTCGCCCATCTCCCCCTCCAGCTCCGCCTTGGGGGTGAGGGCGGCCACGGAGTCCACCACGATCACATCCACGGCGTTGGAGCGCACCAGCATGTCCACGATCTCCAGCGCCTGCTCGCCATAGTCGGGCTGGGACACCAGCAGCTCGTCCACGTCCACCCCGAGCTTCCGGGCGTAGCCAACGTCCAGGGCGTGCTCGGCGTCGATGAATGCGCAGATACCTCCAGTTTTTTGGGCCTGGGCCACCACCGAGAGGGCGAGGGTCGTCTTGCCCGACGACTCGGGGCCGTAGATCTCCACCACTCGGCCCCTGGGCAGGCCGCCGATGCCCAGGGCAATGTCCAGCGAGAGCGCCCCGGTGGAGACCACCGCGTCGCCTCCGAGGAGCACCTCTCCCTCGCCCAGCTTCATGATGGAGCCCTTGCCGAACTGCTTCTCGATGTTGGAGACCGCCAGGCTCAGCGCCCGATCCTTCTCTTTTGCCAGCTTCTCTTCCTGGGTCTTCTTGGTCGATCTCTTTGCGCTCATAGGTGGCGATCCTTTCCTGTCGGGGCTGCCGGGGCTGCCGGGGCTGCCGGGGCCTTTCGAGCGACCGGAGCCAGCCTCGCTGCCGGGCCTGCCGGCGCCTGGGGTAGGCCGTCACTTGCCATCGAGCTCTATGCGGTAGTGTGAGACGTACTCCGCACCGGTTCGATGCAAACGGCTCTCGTAGATGACTATCTCGTCGACGGTGCTCCTGAGGCAGTCGGCATCTGCGTGCTCCTCGAGCCAGGTGGCGACCCCTTCGAAGCCCCTGCGCACGCGGCCCAGGGTCAGGTGACCATGAAAGGGGCGCTCATCACGGGCAAAGCCGAGCTCACTCGAGGTCGTCTCCAGGCGCTCGTGCAGCGCGGCGAGGTGGTCGCTCCCCTCCACCAGCCTCGCCCAGAGCACCCGGGGACGCTCCGCGCTCGGGAAAGCACCGAGCCCCTTGAGCGCCACGTCGAAGGGGGCGGTCTCCCGTGCCGCCGCCACGGCGGCGTCCGCCACGGCCTCCACCTGCTCGGGCGAAAGGTTGCCGTAGAACTTGAGCGTGAGGTGCAGGTTGGGCGGTGGCACCCACTTTATCTTGAGCGGCTCGGGCTGCCGGCTCCGGAGCTTGCGCTGCAGCTCTGCCAGCTTCCTCACCGAGGGGACCGACACGTTCACGGCGGCAAAGATTCGCACGTGCTTCATGGCGCTCTCACAGTCCGGGCGCTGGACGCCACCTGCCGGGGCAGCGGACGGCGTTGCTCCAAAAGGGCTGGCCAGTCGGACGAATCATTGAAAAAACCTCCCGGTGCCGGTATGAAGGCGTTGGCCCGTTTCGCCCCTTTGTAGGGCTCTCCCACCCGAGAATGAAGACTGATAGTATGTTCAGTAAGGCATGGCGTCAAGAGAAAAGGCTTGAGATCCTCAAACGAGAGGTGGAAAGTCCCAGGGCAGATACGCGGTGCGTCGTAAACCTGGGCCCTGGGCGCGACGTTGGTTGACATTTGTCGCTGCTCTGAATAATAAACGGTTAGTAATCTCGCGGACACTGGCGGAAGCTGCTCATGAAGATACGTTACGCGGCCAAGACGGACGTGGGGATGAAGCGTACCCACAACTAGGACTACTTCTCCATCATAGAGGATGAGCAGCTCTTCATCGTTGCCGACGGCATGGGTGGGCACGCCTCTGGCGAGGTGGCCAGCAAGATGTCGGCTGAGACCATCTCGGAGTTCTATCAGCGCACCCAGGACGAGGAGGCCACCTGGCCTTACAAGATGGAGCGTCACCTGAACTACATCGAGAACCGCCTGGTGTGCGCCATCAAGCTGGCGAACTATCGGATATTCCACGCGGCCGCCTCTGACATCCGATACAAGGGCATGGGGACCATCATAGTCTCCACCCTCCTGGCGGGGGAGAAGGTCCACATCGCCCACGTGGGTGACAGTCGCATGTACCGGTCGCGCGCCGATGGGTTCGTGCAGCTCACCCGGGACCACTCCCTGCTGGAGGACTACAAGGACGCCAAGCCCGACATGACCGAGGAGGAGGAGCGGAACTTCCCCCACAAGAACGTCATCACCCGGGCCCTGGGAATGCGCGAGAGCGTGGAGGTGGATATCCACCAGGTGGTCGTGGAGGACGGAGACATCTTCTTGCTCTGCTCGGACGGGCTTTCGGGCATGGTCCCGGATCCAAAGCTCCAGGAGATAATGCAGCGCTCGGCGACGGACCTGGAGCGGTGCGTGGCCGAGCTGGTGGACGAGGCCAACCGCGCCGGCGGCACCGACAACATCACCTGTCTCGTGCTGGCCTGCCAGCTCTGAGCTCTTTCTCGTCCCTTTGCCCTCTCGCGGGGCGATCCATTGGAGCTTGCCATGACCACCCAGAAAAGAACCGAGGGCAAGAAGCAGGGGTTTGACGACATCCTGGCAGAGCTGGGCCAGGTTGTGGACCGGCTGGAGCAGGGGGATCTGCCTCTGGAGGAGGCGTTGGAGCGGTTCGAGCGGGGAGTGCAGCTCGCCCGGGAGGGGGAGAGGATCCTGGGCGAGGCCGAAAGGCGAGTGGAGATACTGCTCTCCACCAAGGATGGCGACGGCCTGGCGCCGCTGGACGACCCGCCAGAGGCCGAGGGTCGGGATGACCAGTGATTCTGCCTCTCCTGGCGGCCGGGCGTCTGGCCGCCCGACGTCCGGCGTCCGGGCGTCCGGCCGCCGGTCATCTGGTGGCCGGGCTCAGGCGCCCCGGATCACGATTGTGGACGACGACCGGGAGACCAGGGAGCTTCTGCGGGAGATCCTCACCGGGGAGGGCTACCACGTGGAGGCTGTGGCCAGCGGGCTCCGGCTCATCTCCTCGCTGAGGGTGGACCGTCCGGACCTGGTCTTGCTGGATGTGGTCATGTCCTGGATGGACGGCTTCGAGCTGTGCAGGGCAATTAAGAAGAACCCGGACTTCGCGGACATTCCAGTGATCTTCATCTCTGCCCGAGGGGAGCCCGAGGACATCCAGGAGGGGCGCCGGTGTGGGTGCGCCGACTACCTGGTCAAGCCCCTGGACCTGGACCTGCTCAGAGAGCGGGTGCGCGCGGTGCTGGGTGAGGACAAGGAGTAGACGAGCATGGCAAGAGGCCTCAGTGAAGACCGAGAGGGGAGCGGAGACCGAGCGGAGACCGAAGCCCAGGAGGTCACCAACCCGCGGGAGGCTGTCAAGCCGTTCATGGAGCGCTGTCGTCTTCGGGTGGACCAGGCCCTGGATGAGCTCCTGCCGCCCGACGGCCACGACGGCATGGGCCGTCTCGGGGGTGCCATGCGGCACGCGGTGCTGGGGGGAGGAAAGCGGCTACGTCCCGTGACGGTCATCGCTGCCTGCGAGGCCGTCGGGGGGAGCATGGAGCAGGCTCTCGCGGGCGCCTGCGCGGTGGAGCTGGTGCACGCCTACTCCCTGGTGCACGACGACCTGCCGGCCATGGATGACGACGACGAACGCCGGGGCAAGCCCACCGTGCACCGGGCCTACGACGAGCCAACCGCCATCCTGACCGGAGACGCGCTGCTAACCCTCGCCTTCGAGAGCTTGACCACACCCGTTGCAGGAGTGGGCCCGGAGCGACAGCTCGAGGCCGCCCGGGAGCTGGCGGCTCACTGCGGGTACGCCGGGCTCGTTGGAGGTCAGAGCCTGGACATCGCCCAGTCGGGTCAGCGTGTCGGCTCCTTGCAGGAGCTGGAGCGCATCCACCTGGGAAAGACTGCCGCACTCTTCCGGGTCTCCGCGGCCATAGGTGGTCACCTGGGTGGGGCTGCCCCAGAGATCCAGGCCGAGCTGACGCGCTACGGAGAGGAGCTGGGGCTCGCCTTCCAGCACGCTGACGACCGGCTGGATGAGGAGCATCAGCACCTGGCGGAGGCCACATCCGCCAGGCTCTTGGAGCTGCTGGAGTCCGCGCGGAGCCGCGTGCGCCCCCTGGGTGTCGCGGCGGCCCCTCTCCTGGGCCTGGCCGACCTGGTGGAGGCTTACGCAGGCTAAGATGTGATCCCTGTCCGCCCGGCGCACAAATGCGTTGCCGCCCGGACGGCTCATGGCGTATCTTGCTCTGCGATGAAATCCCCGATCATCATCGGCATCGCCGGAGGCACTGGTGCCGGTAAGACCACCATCGCCCGCAGGCTCTCAGAGCCCCTGCCCAAGGGCTCGGTGGCGGTCATCGAGCATGACGCCTACTACCGAGATCGACCAGACCTGAGCTACGAGCAGCGCTCCGTTCTCAACTTCGACCACCCGGACTCGCTGGACAACGAGCTGCTTCTGTCCCACTTGAAGGCCATCAAGGCTGGTCAGCCCATCCACAAGCCGCAGTACAACTTCCGAACCCACCGCCGCATGGCGGAGACGGTTCGAATAGACCCGCACCCGGTGGTCATAGTAGAGGGGATCCTCATCTTCGTGGAGAAGGAGCTGCGGGGGCTCATGGACCTCAAGATCTTCGTGGACACGGATCCGGATATCAGGGTGCTGCGGCGTCTCAAGCGCGACATCAAGGACCGGGGCAGGGACTTCGACTCCGTGCGGCACCAGTACTACGATACGGTGCGCCCCATGCACCTGGAGTTCGTGGAGCCCAGCAAGCGCTACGCGGACCTGATCATCCCCGAGGGAAACCGGGGAAACCTGGACATCGCCCTGGAGATCCTCATCGACAAGATCCGCTCCACCGCCCTGGGCTGAGGCATGCCCTGCCCTTGCTGCTTCTCGAGAGAACGTGATGTTCAAGCGAGTCCTGCTGCTGTCCGTATTGGTTTGGGTGATGACCTTGGCCGTGAACGCCTGCGGTGGCGGAGGTGGTGGCGGAGGTGGTGGTCGAGGGACCACCGCCTCCAGGTATTCGTTGCCCCGGGTGGCGGGGGGACAAGGAGCACTGGTGGCGGAGCCGGTGTTCGCCGGGGAGGCGTTTGTCTATGAGGCCGGCATGCGACACCGCAACACCGTGGTGCTCGTCCACGGGGTGGGCTCCCTGGGAGGGCGCATCTGGGATGACGTGGTGGTAGCTCTCGCCCGGCGACATCACGTGGTCGTGGTGGATCTCCCCGGTTTCGGTCGATCCTCGAAGCAGAACCGACACTACTCGATACAGAACCTGTCTCGCTTCGTGCACTGGGTGGTGAAGCGATACGGACGCGGCAAGGTGGCGCTTGTGGCCCACTCGCTGGGGGGAGCGGTCTGCTTGCGGTACGCCGCCGACCACCCCGACACCTTGCGACACCTCGTCCTGGTCGACGTCGCGGGCATCCTGCACCGCAAGGTGCTGACGCAGTTTCTGGCCAGCCTGCGGCCGACCGCGGCCTGGGCAAAAACGGCCCAGACCATCTTCGACAGACCCCTGGGAGCCATGCAGGGACTGATGTCCCACACCCTCGGGCTCTTCGAGCGCAGACGCCTACCCAGCACCCTGGAGGGCCTGCTCGCGAGCCCGACATTCCGCAAGATCGCGCTGGGCTCCGACGCGAATCTCATCGCCGGCCTCTCCCTGATGAACACCAACTTCGGCCCCGTGCTCGAACGTATTGGGGTACCCACGACGATCCTGTGGGGAGAGCGAGATCCCATCGCGCCGGTGCGCACGGGACGAGTCCTCGCCGCGCGCCTGGGTCAAGCGCAACTGGTGCTGATACCTGGAGCGGGCCACTCCCCCATGATCGACAAGAAAGGGATCTTCGAGCGCCTGCTCCTGCAAGCGCTCGCCCCGACGCCGGATCTCCACCCGCCCCCCCCGCCCCCCCCGCCCCCTCTGCCCGCGAAGGGTCGCGGAGTCTGTGACGGCAAGCGCGGAGTGACCTTCACCGGTGCCTACCAGTCCATCCACATTCGCAACTGCACGCAGGTGACGCTGTCGAATGTCATGGCCATCTCGGTGCGGATCGACCACTCCGAGGCCACCGTGGTCAACGCCCGCATCCGCTCCCCCAAAACCGCGCTGCGAATTGAGAGATCCCATGTGTCCATCACCGCCTCCCGGCTCACTGCGCCGGTCCCCCTCGAGGCCGTGGCCAGTGACCTGGACCTGGCCGGTGTGGTCCTGCGCGGGGACAAGGTCGGCGCCATCCTCAGGTCCAACTCATCGGTGATGTTCTCGGTCTGCCCCGTCCACATCGGCAACGCCGCGACACGCCACCTGCACGGCATCGTGCACACGACGATCAAGTGATCTTCGATCATGCATGCATCCGCGCCCGGTTGTTCGCCCCGTTGCTGCGATGGAGACCAGCCCGGTTGTTCATGCTACGCTCTCGGCAGGAGAGCACAGATGGACTATCCGCCACTTGAGCCTGGAGAAGCTGAGCTGGCTGGTCGCTCCCATGGGCGTGCCGAGTCGGGACAGTTGCCCATGGTCGATCTCGGTCCGCAGGCGCGGAGAGGGGCCCTGTCCTCTGTCCTGGTGCTCCTCGTCCTGGCAGGGAGCGTGCTGGTCGGTGCTGGAGGCGGGGTCCTTTGGGGAGGTTGTCGCGGCGACGCCCTGGGGAGCCATGGCAGCTCGGACGCCAGCCCGAGCCCGGCCGACGCCCATGCTGCCGACGCCGCCCTCTGCGGGGAGGGCGACGATGAAAAGACGGTGGGCCGGGCCGCTCGAATCTACAACGGCCAGCCGATCCCAGAGATATGTATCAGCAGGAGCCAGCGGCGCGCGGTGGGTGCCATGCTGGAGCAGGACCTCGACGACCTGTGGATCAACACCTGCACCGGGACTGTCATCAGCGACACGGCGGTGCTCACCGCGGCCCACTGCGTGCTCCGCTGGAACGGCCAGCCGGTCTCTCCGGCCACCCTTCGTTTCGCCGTGGGAGGCGACGCCCTGGATCCGGACCACGTCTTCCTGGTCTCGCAGGTTTACAGCAACCCCGGCTATGACCCCGGCGGCGATGCCACAAACGACGTGGCGCTGCTCATGCTGGCCGAGCCGGTCAGCGGGGCCCTTTCGGACCTGCTCCCCATCCCTGTCAATCGCCAGGAGCTTCTCCCCGCCTTTGTTGGCCAGGCCGTGCAAAACGCCGGCTTCGGCGCCACTGAGCTGAACGACGACAACTCGTTCCTCTACTGGACAGTGGAGGAGGTGACGCAGGTCGCCCCAGGCTGGTTCCAGGTCTTCGGGGGCGGAGAGCCCTCAGGGAGCTCGGTCTGCTATGGCGACTCCGGGGGGCCCTCCTTGCGCCTGTTTCAGTTCAGCCGCCTGGAGCTCATTGGCACGGTGAGCTGGGGTGACCCGAGCTGCATGGACTACGACTACTTCGCCCGGACCGACGCGAAC
>JAJRWW010000229.1 GCA_024276595.1 Myxococcota bacterium | reverse complement strand
TGCCCGCCTCGCCCTACGCCGGCCCTTGTGGGGCGCCGGCTGGCCAGGGCGATGCCTTCCAGGATGACCTGGCCCACCCGGGCTCGGGCGCCGGGCGCCACCCCGGGCGCCGGGAGTATCTGTAGTGTCTGAACCACAGGACCTCGCCCTCTTGAAGTGAAGCGCGCACAGCGTTGTGATACTGTGGATGCGCAGGAGATTGACCATGCAAAGAGAGCTGCCCATAAAGCCATGGGCCACCGCCGTGGCGCTGCTGTTGCTCGCTGGCCTGGGGAGCGTTTCCGTTGCTGGCTGCGATGAAGACAGCGACCAGGAGACTCGGGATCTCTACGGGAGCTGCCCCGAGCCCTGGCGCGCCTACCCCCATGAGCCCTCCGGGACGGAGATCCGGTTCCCCGCGGACGAGGGCGCCCACTACACTCAGGACCTGTCGGTGACCATGGAGTGGTGGTACACGATCTACCATCTGACTGCGGCAAATGGCCGGGAGTTCTCGGTCATGACGACCATGTTCATGCCGCAGCTCGACATCGCCTATCGCCCCTTCAACATCACAGACGTTCAGACCGCAGAGATGTTCGACTCGGATGAGTGGGGGAGCCTGGAGGCCCAGGCAGACCACCTGGAGCTGGAGTGGTCCTCGGGCAGGGAGGGGGAGCCTCTCAGCTTCCTGCGAAACCGCACCGACAGTCGAGGTGAGCTTGTTCCCTTCGGATATGAGCACAGCGTGACCTACCGAGATCCGGACAGCGGCCACACCCAGTCTCTGCACCTCCTGGTGGACTCGGCAAAGTCCCCCTACCTGGTCGCGGGGGATGGGTTCATCACCATAGGCAGCTCTGGAGACTCTTACTACTACTCCCTCACTCACCTGGAGGTGTCGGGTGAGCTGGAGCTGGCGGGGGAGGTGTTCGAGGTCACCGGGGTCGGCTGGATGGATCACCAGTGGGGTCCATTCATGCTCAGCCCGCTCTCCTCCTCCTCCAACTCCTATGAGTGGATGGCGCTGCATCTGGACAACGGGGACGAGTACATGATCAGCGCCATCTTCGACGCGGACAACCGGCTCCACCGGGAGGAGGGGTTCGGCTCCGTGGGATGGAAGCTGCACGACTGCACCCAGGGCATGACGTTGGACCACACAATCGAGCGGCTGGCCTTCTGGCAGCACCCGGAGTCGGGGCGGTACTACTCCCACCGCTGGCGGATCCAGGTGCCGGAGACGGGTCTGGACGTGATCCTGGAGCCGGTGATAGAGGACCAGACGGTGCAGTTCTTCCACACGCGCTTCTACGAGGGACGGAGCATCGTCACCGGGACCCTTGACGGAGAGCCCATTGGCGGGCTGGCCTTCGCGGAGCTGGTGCACCACTACGATGTGCCCGAGGTGCAGATCCTGAGCCCCACGGCGGACGCCACCTGGCTCGCCTCCGAGCCCATGGCCGTGTCCTGGGTGGTCACCAACCCGGACGATGGGCTGGAGCTCACCTTCCTCGTCACGGCCACCGATGGTGGCGGGGCGAGGTCCGAGTGCATGGCGCCCGTGGAGTCCCCCTGTGAGCTGAACCTCGGGGCGCTCACAGGCCAGGTGATCATCGAGGTGACCGCCTCCTCGGTGGACGGGGTGATAACCGGCGGCGCCAGCCGGGCAGTGACGTTGACCCAGTAGGCCGACGATTCAAGCCGCACCGAGGTGTGGGCTCTACTCCTCTATGAGGTCCTCCGCCTCCTCCATCATCTTCTCGTAGATCTTCTGGGAGGATGTCTCCAGCCGCTCCATGGCCTCCTTCACCGCCTCGGTGGCGGTGCCCGGGATGTCCAGGAGCTGCTTGAGCACCTTCAGGTCCTCGTCGATGTCATTTCTGTCCACCTCGTCCAGCACGTCCCCGAACTCGTCCAGGGCCTTCTCGGCGCCGTAGATGAGGGTCTCGGACTTGAGCTTGAGCTCGGCCACCTCGCGCTTTCGCTGGTCCTCGGCGCGCATCTGCTCGGCCTCTTGCTGGATGCGGTCGATGTCCTCCTCGGTTAGACCCGAGGTGGGGATAACCTCCACCGACTGCTCCTTGCCCGTGGCCAGGTCCCGCGCCGAGACGTTGAGGATCCCGTTGGCGTCGATCTCGAAGGCGACCTCGATCTGCGGAACCCCGCGCGGCGCTGGCGGGATGTCCGTGAGCTGGAACCGGGCCAGGGACTTGTTGTCCTCCGACATCTCGCGCTCGCCCTGCAGCACGTGCACGTTCACGTAGGGCTGGTTGTCCACCGCGGTGGAGAAGACCTCTCCCTTCCGGATGGGGATCGTGGAGTTGCGCGGGATGATCCGCGTGAACACCCCTCCGGCGGTCTCCACACCGAGGGAGAGGGGCGTGACGTCCAGGAGAATGAAGGACTCCACCTCTCCCGAGAGGACGCCGCCTTGCAAGGCAGCGCCCATGGCGACCACCTCGTCCGGGTTTACCCCCTTGTGCGGGGCCTTGCCGAAGAACTCCTCCACCTTCTGCTGCACCAGGGGCATCCGGGTCTGGCCACCCACCAGGATCACCTGGTCGATGCTGGAGGGCTTGAGGCCAGCGTCGTCCAGGGCCTGCTGGCAGGGCTCGAGGGTGCCCTCCACCAGGTCGAGGGTGATGCTCTCGAGCTTTGACCGCTTCACCTGGACGTTGAGGTGCTTGGGGCCAGAGGCGTCCGCCGTGAGGAAGGGCAGGTTGATGTCGGTCTCCAGGGCCACGGAGAGCTCGTGCTTGGCCCGCTCGGCGGCCTCCTTGAGACGCTGCAAGGCCATGCGATCCGTGGTGAGGTCCAGGTCGTTCTCCTTGTTGAACTCCTCCAGGAGGTGCTCCATGAGCCGCTGGTCGAAGTCCTCTCCCCCCAGGTGTGTGTTGCCACCGGTGGACACGACCTGGAACATCCCATCCGAAAGCTCCAAGATGGAGATGTCGAAGGTGCCCCCACCGAGATCGTAGACGGCCACGCGCTCCCCACCGGAGGACTCCTTGTTGAGCCCGTATGCGATGGCTGCGGCGGTGGGCTCATTGATGATCCGCTTTACGGCCAGGCCGGCGATCTGGCCCGCGTCCTTGGTGGCCTGGCGCTGCGAGTCGTCGAAGTAGGCCGGGACGGTGATCACCGCCTCATCCACCGTGTCCCCCAGGTACGACTCGGCCACCTCCTTCATCTTGGAGAGGATGATTGCGGAGATCTCGGCCGGGCTGAAGTCCTTGCCGCGCACGCAGACCCGTGCGTCCCCGTTGGACGCACGGGTGACGTCAAAAGCGGTCGTGGGGAGCACCCGCTGCACCTCTGGATCGGAGAGCTTTCTCCCCATGAGGCGCTTCACGGCGTAGATCGTGTTCTCCGGGTTGGTGATGGCCTGTCTCTTGGCGATCTGGCCCACCAGGCGCTCGCCAGACTCCGTGAACGCGACCATGGAAGGGGTCGTGCGGGAGCCCTCGGAGTTGGGGACCACGACCGCGTCGTCCCCCTCGAGGATGGCGACGCAGGAGTTGGTGGTGCCGAGGTCGATGCCGATAATCTTGCTCATTGCGCTTTGTGGCTGCGTCTGGTGGTTGCTCTTTCGTTCCCTCGAGGATTGACCGCAAGCGCGTCAGCCCGCTAGCTCTCGCTCCCCTCGCCACTTGTGCTCTGGCTCTCCTCGTCGTCTCTACCCCCGGACGCGCCCGCCGGAGCGGCGGCCACGACAACCATGGCTGGCCGGATGAGCCGATCCCCCATCATGTAGCCGCGCCTGAACTCCTCCACCACCGTGCCGGGAGGGTGGTCCTCTGTTTCACGCTGC
>JAJRWW010000228.1 GCA_024276595.1 Myxococcota bacterium | reverse complement strand
TTTGCGCAAAAAACAGCCAGCCCGATTGCATCTGCCGTGCCGTCGCCGAGAGCGGGCAGGCGGCAATAGTCTCGTCCGACAAGCTGACTCACCACTGCGTGCCGGCGGAGGTGCGACCACACGGTCACGCCACCCTGCCCCTGGTGTTCGAGGGGCGCACCTTGGGGGTCCTCAACTTCTACATGAGCGCCGACAGCGATCTCGGCCGCTCACAGCTCGCCTACCTGGAGGCCGCGGTGGGGGTGGCCGCGACGGCGCTCGCGCAGCAGCTCTCCCGGCGAGAGGCGGTTCGGGCCAGGGAGGAGAAGCTCGCCCTGGAGCGGCAGATCCTCAGGAGGGTCCTGGCCTCCCAGGAGGACGAGCGAAAGCGGGTCTCCCGGGAGCTGCACGACGACCTGGGCCAGGTGCTCTCGGCGCTGATGCTGGAGATCCGCGCCGCGGACACCAGCGACGCGGACGGCTTCACCACGTTCAAGCGGGGAATGGAGAGATCCATCAGGTCCATCATCGACCGGGTGGCGCAGCTCGCCTGGGAGCTGAGGCCGACCATCCTGGACGACTACGGGCTGCCGTCCGCCATATCCAGGTTCGCGCAGCGCATGGGCGACCTGGCGGACCTGGACATCGACTTCCAGTACCTGTGCTCCGACGACAGCGATGAGCGCCTGCCCTCGGACGTGGAGGTGGTGCTCTATCGCATTGTCCAGGAGTCCATCAACAACGTGGTGCGTCACGCCAAGGCCCAGCGGGTGAGCGTGCTGCTGGTGCGCCAGTCCCACCAGGCAATCGTCTTGGTGGAGGACGACGGGCAAGGGTTTGACGTGTCCAGGGTGCTGGCAGAGGGGCCTGAGAAGAGCATAGGCCTGGTGGGAATGCGAGAGCGCGCCTCGCTCTTGCGCGGACAGGTGGTGTTCGAATCCGGGCCCGGGCGCGGAACGACAGTCAAGGCGACTGTGCCTCTGGGAGATGGCGGATGAGCATTCGTATCTTGCTGGCTGACGACCACGCGCTGTTTCGCAGTGGGCTCAAGGCGCTCCTGGCCCAGGAGCCGGACTTCGAGATCCTGGGAGAGGCCGCCACCGGGCCCGAGACGGTCAAGATGGTGGAGGAGCACGAGGCGGACGTGCTGATCCTGGACCTGAGCATGCCCGGCGGCATGGCGGGCGCTCAGGTGGCCGAGCAGGTGCTGCAGAGGCGGCCCGACATGGGTGTGATCATCCTCACCATGCACGAGGACGAGTACTACCTGAAGCAGCTCCTGCGCATTGGCGCAAAGGCCTTTCTCCTGAAGAAGTCCGACTCGGAGGAGATGGTTCAGGCCATCCGCGCCGTGTCCAGGGGCAACGTCTACGTGGACCCGAGCCTCACCCACCTGCTGGTGCCCTCCTTTGTTGGAGGCGCCACGCCCAAGAAGAAGCGCCCTGGGATGCTGGGCCTGCTCACCAAGCGGGAGGTGGAGGTGTGCCGGGAGCTGGCCCTCGGGCACACCAACGTGGAGGTGGGGGAGCGGCTGTTTATCTCGGAGCGCACGGTGGAGACCCACCGCACCAACATCATGAACAAGCTGGAGCTGAAGAACCGGGCCGAGCTGGTGCGCTTCGCCATCGAGCACGGGCTGCTCAACCTGAGCTGACCTGGTGGCCGCCCTGCGGCGGTCTCAGCCTTCGTCCTGGTCTCCCGCGGACCGCTCGGCTCCCAGGCATTTCTCTGCGCGACGTCGCGCCTCCTCCTGGTCGATGAGCCCCAGGGTCCGGTCGCGTCCAATGCGCACGAGCCGGTCCTCCACGGAGAGATCGGTGTCACCGGCCTTCTCGCGCTTGCCCCTTCTGACAACGGTGGCGCCAAAGGCGAAGGCCACCAGAAGCAGCGACAGTCCCCCGAAGAGCCAGGCACCCGCACGGCTGCGGACGGGCAGATGGGTCACGTTGAAGCGAATCTCGTCGCGGAGCTCTCCCTGGGAGCCGGAGCGGTAGACGAGCCAATCGGTGCCCGAGTCGCCGCCGGAGAAGGACTCGGGCTCGCCCAGTCCAGGGCCGGCCATGCGCACGGTACGGTACTTCTTCATGGAGACGGAGTAGCCGATGATCGGCAGGTGAGAGCTGAGGTGAACCTGCCTGGTGGGGCGCTTGTAGGGGAGGTTGCAGGAGACCTGCACTCGTAGGCCATGGCGCCCAGGAGGGACCGGACGGTAGGTGATGAGCCTGCCCTTCTCCACCTTGGAGCCGCGGGTGGAGCGCGGAAGGGAGATCCCCTTGGCCCCAATGGGGGTGGGCAAGAGCAGCCCGTGCTCCCCACCATGGAAGGTCTCCTTGCCGCGGTTGATCACGGAGTAGGTGAGGGCAAGGTAGATCTTGCCGTTCTCGATGGCCATGACCCGAAAGGAGATCCAGAGACGGAGGTGGGCGGGATCGTTTGTCACCGGCCCCTTGGGGAGTGAGCTCCCCATGGCGTGTCCGGAGTGGGGGTTTGCCCGAGGCGACGACGGTGGAGAGCCAGCGCCATGGGGGCTCCCTCCGCCGGCCAGAAAGAGCAGACGCACGCCGCCCTGCACGGGGACGGTGAAGGGCACGCTCTTTTTGTAGGACCCTCCCAGCTTCACCCAGATCACCACATCCCTGCCCATGTGCCCGGACCCGTCCAGGAAAATGCGTCCCTCCGAGTTGGTGACGCCGTTGGCGAGGGCGGTGTCGGTGGCGGGCCTGTCGTCCCCAGCAGAGCTCGAGGGGAGCATCCACACCTCTGCCGCCTCGAGGCCTGCCTTGCCCTTGCGCACCAGCACGCTGACGGTGCCAGGCTTGAGGCCGTCGTCCGGGAGAGGACGCGCAGCCATGCTTGCCATGCTGGCGTGCCCAGCGGTCATTCGGTCGCCACCGGTGCCCGGGGGCATGGCCAGGGTGGCGACTAGAGCGAGCGCCAGGTGACTCATGACTGCTCCTCCTCGTTG
>JAJRWW010000227.1 GCA_024276595.1 Myxococcota bacterium | reverse complement strand
CTTTTGGCCACGATGGGAGCTATCAGAGACAGGTGCTGGTGACCTCGTCGGAGCTCCTGGTCTGCCGGTCGGTGGAGGCCACCGGGCACTGCCTCCTGCCGCGCACCGGCGACCTCTGCACCATCCCGGCGGTCCCCTTCAACTACTCGGTGGAGAGCTACGCAATCGAGGGCTACCCCAGCCCGGACGGCATGAGCCGCTCCTACACGGCGATCGCCTCCTACGACCCCAACGTGGCGGACAGCACCACGAACGTGGTGGTGGCCTTCACCCTCCCGGCCGTGATGCCAGAGGATCCCTCGGCCTGGGAGGATTACCGCCTGGACGACCTGGCAGATGTCACCATGCGGGTGGAGAAGCTGGGGTTCATGTACGAGGAGATTCCCTACACACCAAAGCCTGGCGGCTTCGTCTGGCGCAACTGGAACCAGGGCCGGATCAGGCTGAGCATCACCGGCTTCGCCCCAAACGACGCAGAGCTGCAGCTCTGGGGCGACTTCCCGATCACGTACATGGACGCCGAGCAGTAGGCTACTGCATCTCGATGAAGCCGCAGGGACACTCCTCCATGCACTTCTTGCAGCCCTGGCACACCTCCAGCTTGAACTTGTAGGGCTCGAAGGACTTGGGCTCGGTCTTGACGATGGCGTTGTCCTGGCAGAAGGACCAGCAGGTGCCGCAGTCGAAGCAGTAGCCGCAGGAGAGGCAACGCTTGGCCTCGTGCATGACCTCCTCCGCTGTGAGGCCCTTGTTGATCTCCACGTCCGGGTCGTCCCCAAAGCGCTCGGAGACTGGCAGGTGGGAGGGCTCCTTGCGCTCGACCTTGTCGTAGAAGGAGAGCTTCATCCTGTCTTTGTTGATCTCCGGGAGCGCCGGCGCCGGGACCGGTGCCCGACCCTGACAGTAGGCGTCGATGGCCTCCGCGGCAAAGCGTCCCTGGGCGATGGCCGTGGTCACGAGCGACAGGTCGGTGACGTCGCCGCCGCCAAAGACGCCCTCGTCCTTGGTGGTACCCCACTCGTCGATCTTCACCCAGTCCTTGCCCTCGCGCACCTCCTCGAGCCCTTCGAAGTTGGGCTCCTGGCTGATGGCCGGGATGATGGCAGAGGCGGGGATGTCGAACTCCGAGCCCTCGATGGGAACCGGGCGACGCCGGCCCGAGGCGTCGGGCTCACCCAGCTCGCAGCGGATGCAGGTCATGCCCGTTGCCTTGCCGTTCTCCACGATCACCTTCACCGGGGCCACCAGGAACTCGATCTTTACCCCCTCCTCCTTGGCGCCGTGGATCTCCTCCTCGATGGCAGGCATCTCCTCGATGGTGCGGCGGTAGACTATGGTCACGTTCTTGGCGCCCAGGCGCCTGGACATGCGTGCGGCGTCGATGGCCGTGTCACCGCCACCGATGACGATGACGTCATCCCCGAGGGATGGGGCGTCGCCCGAGTTGGCGGCGTGCAGGAACTGAGCGCCTGACCAGACCCCCTCGGCGTCCTCGCCGTCCACCCGCAGCTTGCGGCCCAGGTGGGCGCCGATGCCCACGAACACGGCCTTGTGGCTCTGCCGCACCTCTTCGTAGGGGATGTCCCGTCCCACGGCGACGTTGGTCTTGAGCTCCACCCCGAGGTCTAGGATCTTCTGTATCTCCGCGTCCAGGATCTCCCGTGGCAGCCGGTAGGCGGGGATCCCGTAGCGGAGCATGCCCCCGGCCTTGTCGAACGCCTCGAAGATGGTCACCGGGTAGCCGCGACGCGCCAGGTGGTAGGCCGCCGAGAGGCAGGCAGGGCCTGCGCCGATGACAGCGATCTTCTCCTCCCGGGTCTCATCGGTGAGCCTCTCCAGCTTCAGGTTCTTCCGGATGGCGTAGTCGCCCAGGAAGCGCTCCACCTGGTTGATCGAGGGGGGCTTGTCCAGCTAGTTGCGGTTGCAGGCCTCCTCGCAGGGGTGGGGGCAGACCCGCCCGATCACCGCTGGAAGGGGGTTGGTCTTGACAATGCGGCGCCAGCCCTCCTCGTAGCTCTCGTCCAGGGTGCGCCCGTGATCCTCGGTCTTGGCGAGGGTCATGAGGAACCAGCGGATCTCCGTGTGCTGGGGACAGGCGCGCCCGCAGGGTGGCGACTTCGGCTGCACAAAGGGCCGCAGGGGCGAGGTGACCCTGGGGCCGCCACCAGAGGTGGAGCTGGACTTGATCTTTACTTTTTTCTTCTTTTTGCGCGCGATGCCCATGGTTGAAACATCCCTTTCAGCAGTTGTTCTTCATCAAGTTTGCTTGAGATCTTACAGATATACCCCGAGCTGTCTAGCCCGAAATCTGTTTTTAGTTAGTCCTCATTCATCTCCCCTGGAGAGCCTGGCGGCAGCCACGAGCCCCTCTGCCCAGCCCGGGGCGCCCAGCCCGTGCAGGTGCAGGTAGCTGGCCAGGGTGTTCCCCCGCCGAAGCCCGTCACGCCCCTGACCGAGGCCAGTGCCACGAAGCACCCGGTAGAGCGTGGGAATGGTCTCGAGAGCCCCGGGATCCAGCACCCGCGAGTAGTGGAACTCGTGGCCCCTCAGGCGCGCTCCCGCCGGGAAGAAGGGGGACGCCCCCTCTGTCTCCACCTCCATGTACCCGTGCCCCTGGGGCCGCTCCTCCACCGCCAGGCGCAGGGGAAAGACCCCTGCCATCTCGTAAGTGCGGCCCCGCCAGGTGAAGGACTCAGCCAGGTACATGAGGCCCCCGCACTCGGCGTAGATGGGGAGCCCCCCAGCGGATGCCTCCCTGACCGCCCGGCGCATGGAGGCGTTCTCCTCCAGCGCGTCGGCCTGGGTCTCGGGGAAGCCGCCGCCGATGAAGAGGGCGTCCACCTGGGGCAGCCGAGCGTCTCTGGTGGCAGAGATCGAAACCAGCTCTGCCCCTGCCCGCTCCAGGGCGGCCAGGTTCTCCGGGTAGTAAAAGGAGAAGGCGACATCCCGCATGAGGCCAATGCGCACCCTGGCCTCTGGCAGCTCCTGGCGGTGCGAGCGGCGCTCCCCGACGCGCTCGATGGGAGGCGCCGAGTCGGCCACCGCCAGCAGCCCCTGCAGGTCCAGGTGGCTCCCCAGCTCCTCCAGGCCAGCCCGCAGACCCTCGGCGTCCGGGTGCTCCCCGGGGGTCACCAGGCCCAGGTGCCGGTCCGGCAGCAGGGAGGCCAGCTCCCGCCTCCTGGGGATCGCCCCCAGAACGGGCAGGCCCGTGGCCCTGGCCACCGCCTCCCGGATCACGCGCTCGTGGCGCTCCCCCGAGACCCTGTTCAGGATCACCCCGGCGATGTTGCAGCCCGGGTCCAGGTGCTGGCACCCCAGGGCCACCGCGGCCGCCGTGCGCGTGGTCTTGGTGGCGTCCAGGACCAGCACCACCGGCGCCCCCAGGAGCTTGGCCAGCTCTGCGGTGGAGTAGGTCCCCTCCCCGTCCATGCCGTCATGGAGCCCCCTGTTGCCCTCCACCACCGACACCCGCGCCCCGGCCGCTGCCGTCCCGAAGGAGCCCAGCAGCGTTGAGGTGGGCAGGAGGTAGGAGTCCAGGTTGCGCGCCTCCATGTCGCTGGCCCAGGCCAGCCAGGCCCGGTCGATGTAGTCGGGCCCCTTCTTGAAGGCGGCCACCCTGTGCCCCTGCCGCCGCCAGGCCAGCAGCAGGCTCAGGGAGACGAGGGTCTTCCCCGAGTCACCGCCGGTGCCGGCGATGACCACACGTGGGCAGGGTTGGATCATGGGGTGCGTGAGAGGAGGCGGGGGCGAGGGACGTCCTCGGGAGCCGCTACTTGGCGGCGCCCTCCTCGTGCGGGATCTCCACGAAGGAGCCGCCGAAGTAGGTGTAGACGCAGCGCTTGGACTCGATGAGCGCGTTCACGGCCGCCTTGGCGGTCTTCTTGTCGCAGTTCTGCTCTGCAAAGTGCGACAGGGCCGCCTTGGTCAGGTCGCCGGACTTGAACTTCTTCACGCCCATGGCGTCCTTGACCATCTTGTACATGAAGTCGGCCACGTCCTCCACGCTCACCGTCACCGCCGCGGCCTCCTCGGCCTCCTCACCGGCGTCGGCGTCATCATCCTCGTAGTCGCCAGCAGCGTCCGCGAAGCTGATGGGGCGCAGGTGCGAGGTGCGGGCAAAGGAGAGACCGGCGTAGCGGAAGTCGTCGATGTGGTACTTGGTGAACTCCAGCCCACACAGCTCGAAGAACTGCGGCCAACCGATGCGCTCGATCCACTCGCCCATGCGCTCATAGGGACGCGCGTTGTCGGCCCAGGTCTCCACGATGTTCGTCACCGCCTCGACCACCTCTGGCCACCGCGGTGGGTTGTTGGGGAGGAAGGGGATGGCCAGCTTGGAGAACTTGGGGGCGCAGCGGGCGTTGGAGATCTTGCCGCCCACCCAGATGGAGATGCCGTCGTGGTCCGGGTTGTTCAGCGGCATGGCCGGGCAGACCGTGTAGCAGTTCGCGCAGAACATGCACACGTCCCCGTTCACCTCCACTGACTTGTACCCGTCCACCTCGGCGGGCCTGATGGCCGCCGTGGGGCAGGAGGAGATGAGGTTGGGGATCTCGCAGATCTTGTCGATTTCCTCGTGGAAGATCTTGGGCAGAACCGTGTGCACACCCAGGATGGCGATGTCCGAGGTGTGGACTGCCCCGCACATGTTCAGGCAGCAGGCCAGGGCGATGCGCAGCTTGCCCGGCAGCTTCATCTCGGTGAACTGGTCGGTGAGCTCGTCCATCACCGCCTTCACCACGCCGGACGCGTCGGTGGCGGAGGAGTGGCAGTGCACCCAGCCCTGGGTGTGGACCACGTTGGAGATGCAGTTGCCGATGCCACCCACGGGGTAGCCCGCGGCGGTCACATCCTTGACCAGCGCGTCTATCTTGGACTCGTCGGTGAGGAGGAACTCCACGTTGTTTCTGGTGGTAAACCGCAGGTGGCCATCGCAGTACTTGTCCGCCAGGTCGCAGAAAGCGCGGATGGACTCCACCGCCAGCAGCCGAGGGGACGCGGCGCGCACGGTGAAGATCTTGTCTCCCGTCTCGCTCACGTGAACCATCACGCCCGGCTTGAGGATCTCGTGGTACGCCCACTTGCCGTAGTTTTCCTTGATCACGGGGGGCAAGAACTTCGAGTAGTGCGGAGGTCCGATGTCGGTGATTCTTTTTTGTACGTCAGCCATGTTTTTTCTCCTTGGCTTTTCGTTTTGTCAGCGCGAGCTTTCGCCTCGCTCGACTACTCGTCGTCCTCGTCGTCTTCCTTGAAGAAGATGTATGGGTTGTCCCGCGGATGGGCCACCATCTCGGGGATGGGCTCCAGGCCCACGGCCTCGAGGAAGGTGCCCATGTTGATCCGCTGGATGAACTCGCCAATGCGCTCGCGGTTCTTGCCGTGCTCGCACCACAGCTCCCAGATGTTGTCCACGATCTCCATGAGGTCGTCGTAGTCTGCCACCGGGTCGATGAAGGGGATGAGCACCGACGCGATCTGCGCGCCCTGGATGATGGGAGCCTTGGCGCCGATGAGGATCGTGCAGCCGCCCTCCTTGCCAGGGCGCAGCGCCTTGGGCATGACGTTGATGCAGTGCATGCAGCGCACGCAGTTTGCGTTGTCCACCTCGAAGGTCTTGCCATCCCAGCGGATGCACTTGGTGGGGCAGTTGAGGAGCACGTTGTTGACGATGTTCAGGCCGCCGTCCACGTACTCGAGGACCTTGTCGTTGTCCACCCGCATGTCGTCCTTCCAGGTGCCGATGAACGACAGGTCCGAGCGGGCAATGGAGGCGACGCAGTCGTTGGCGCAGCCGGAGAACTGGAACTTCCACTTGTAGGGGAACTGCGGCCGGTGCAGCTCGTCCTGGAACTGCATGGTGATCTTGTGGCACAGCTCCATGGTGTCGTAGTTTGCGAACTCACACCGGGACTGGCCCAGGCAGCAGCTCGGAGTGCGCACGTTCGAGCCGGACCCTCCCAGGTCCCATCCCTTCTGGGTAAGCTCGGCGAAGATGGGCTCCAGCTCGTCGGTGGTGGTGCCCAGAAACACGATGTCTCCCGTGGATCCGTGCATGTTGGTGAGCCCGGAGCCGTGCCTCTCCCAGATGTCGCACAGCTCCCGCAGGGCGTCGGACGTGTAGTAAAAGCCCGCTGGCTGGTTCACCCGGATGGTGTGAAAATGCGCGCACTCGGGGAACTTCTCTGCCAGGTCGGAGTACCTGCCGATGACGCCGCCGCCGTAGCCGAGCACACCCACGATGCCGCCGTGCTTCCAGTGGCCGATCTTCTCCTCGTAGGACTGCTCGAGCTGTCCCAGGAGATCACTGCACATGGCGCTCTTCTTTGCGCTCTTTTTGATCTCTGTGACAAAGCTGGGCCACGGACCGTGGGTCAGCTCATCCAGCAGCGGGGTCTCGTATGTCTTTCCGTCTGCCATTGTTGATCATCCTTTCGGTTTCAGGTGAGTTCTCATATAGCTCAGGCGGGCGGGCCCAGGGGGCTGCCAGCAATGTTGGGGATCTTGCGCGATCTCGAAGCCGCGACTCCTCTGGTACTGTTTCGGCCCCTATGTAGCACGCCAGCGACTCGATGGTCAAGGGAATAAACAGCGGGGCACGGCACTGCTAACCTGTGAGAATCGCGGGATAAACCGCGCTTGCTAGCGTTCATTACCTTAATCATTCCTAACCTACCCGGACAGTGTCATTTTCCCGATGGGGATCTGGCACCCGGGGCCGCAAGGACGCGCCTGGAGCCGGGTCTTGCCGTGGGAGGCTGCCAGCGGCTCCCGGGACCTGCCAGGCGGTCCATGGCGCACCGCGTCATCACCTCATGATCCGGTCTCGAAGCGCCTGGGCCGACCAGACCGCCAGCGGACCATACTCCTTGGAGGTGGGGTTCTTGCGATGCCTGTAGGAGGCGGGCCGACCGAACTGCTCCTCCATCCACTTCCAGCCCTTCACATAGTAGGGGCAGTCGTCGTTGAAGCACACCCAGTGCCACTCCTCGTCAAAGGGGAGCTCGTCGGGGATCACCCAGCGCTCCATGGGCTGGTCGCAGTGGGGACATCTTTCGTTGGGCTCACTCACGCTCTCCTCCTGGCCAAAAAAAACCCCCGGTCGGGCTGGGCCGACCGGGGGGCGATGCAAGTCACATGGGCTCGAGACTCGCGAGGCTAGACGGTTCGCCGGGATCTAGTCCACGATGGACAGGATCTCCCGCTTCACCATCTCCCACTCCTTCTTCTCGGGGTCGTAGATGCAGTTGACGAAGCACTTCCAGTTGTCCTCGTCCATCTCCGTGAAGTCGGCGCGGTAGTAGTAGCCCGGCCACCTGGTCTCCTCCCGGAAGAGGATGGTGCGGATATGGGCCTCTGCCTGCCACATGCGGTGGATGTTCTCCCAGGCGCGCATGAGCTCGTGGTGGTCCTCGGCGGCAAGCTTCTCGCTGTCCTCCTGCAGCATCTCCATGAGCTCCATCCCGCGGTCGAGGAGGAACTTGTTGGTGGTGAACTGCATGGACACGCCGCCAGCGTACTCGTCCATGATCTTCTGCAGCCGGAACATGAAGTCGCGCGGCTTGATGAAGTTGGGGTTGATGTTCGGGTCGCTGGACAGGCCCTGGTGCTCCTCCCAGATCTTGAGGGGACGCACGGCGGCCTCCTTGGCGGCGTCGATCTTGGCGTCGGCCACCGCCACCTCGTCGGCGTTCTCCAGGGCGTACTTGACGGCGGCCTTGCCCACGATGCGGCCCTCGGCGTGGGAGCCAGAGGAGAACTTGTGGCTGCTGGCGCCAGAGGCGTCGCCAGCGGCGAACAGGCCCTTGATCGTCGTCATGTGGTCATAGCCCCAGAAGTAGTCCTTGGGGGCGAGATCCTCGGGACCGGAGACCCAGGCACCGGAGGCGCCGGAGTGGGAGCCGATGAAGTAGGGCTCGCAGGGAGCGATCTCGGACTCCTTCTTCTCGGGCTCGATGTTCTGGGCCGCCCAGAGCAGCGCCTGGGTGATGGTCATGTCGAGGAAGTCCTCCCAGGCCTCGGACTCGAGCTCCTTGAGCTTCTTCTTGGCCTTCTTGGGGTCGGACTCGCCCTCCGCGATGGCCTGGATGGCCTCGGCGGTGTGCATGTAGATGGGGCCCTTGCCAGCGAACAGGTCGATCATGCCCAGGTGGTTGCGCAGGCAGGCCGGGATGGGCTTGCCGGTGCCGTAGGGGGCGTACTTCTTCAGCTCCTCGCCGTTGGTGACGAAGTAGTTCTCGCCAAAGGCATTGGTGGCCTTGGCCTTGAACAGGAGGAACCAGGCGCCCACGGGCCCGTAGCCGTCCTTGAAGCGGATCGGGATGAAGCGGACCTCCTGGCAGGTCATCTCGGCGCCGGCCTTGAGGGTGAAGAAGGCGCTGGAGCCCGTGTTGAAGGGCGGGTACCAGGAGCGGCCGAGGCCCTCGCCGGTGGACCGGGGGCGGAACACGTGCACGGCGCCACCCATGGCACAGATGACCGCCTTGGCGCGGAACACGTACAGCTTGTTCTCGCGGGTGCTAAAGCCCACGGCGCCGGCGATCTTGCCGTTCTCCACCAGCGGCTCGGTGATGAACACCCGCTCGTAGATATTGTCGCTGCCCAGGGCGTTCTTGGCGGCCTCGGAGACGATGATCTTGTACGACTCGCCGTTGATCATGATCTGCCAGCGGCCCTCGTTCACGTAGTTGCCGTCCGCATCCTTCCAGATGGGGAGACCCCACTTCTCGAAGAGATGCACCGTGCCGTCCACGTGGCGAGCGATGTTGTACACCAGGTCCTCGCGGGTGACGCCCATGAGGTCGCGGCGGACATAGTCCACGTACTGCTCGATGGTGTTCTTCTCCCGGTCGAGGCCCAGGTACTGGTTGATGGCCGACAGGCCCATGGCCACGGCGCCGGAGCGATCCATGGCGGCCTTGTCCACCAGGGTCACCTTTAGGTTCTTCTTCTTCGCCCAGTAGGCCGCCTCCACGGCGGCACCAGTGGCGGCCATTCCACCACCGAGAATCAGGACGTCAGTTTTGACTGTAACGGTCTCGAAGTTCGCGTCCATAACTAACCTCCGTTATTTGATCGTGGGAAGGGCGCCGATGCCGATGCACTCGGGCTCGTTGGCCAGGGCGGCGCTGTTGATGTCGTCGTGCTCGGCAAAGCCACCGCTCGGGACGGCGCTGCCTTCAGCGGTGGTGCGGATGGGGAACTTGAACCGCTTCACCACGCCATTTCTGAACTTGATGGTCCACATGATGTCCTCCGACCCGCGGAGGGGAACCACCGAGGCGCCCAGGGGAACGAAGTCCGCGTAGCCGCGAACGTCCATGGCCTGCTGCGGACAGATCTTCACGCAGCACATGCACTCCCAGCACATGTCGGGGGCGCGGTTAAACGCCTTCATCTTGTCCTTGTCGAGGACCATGAGGTCGTTGGGACAGATGTACATGCAGGCAGTTTTGTCCTGGCCCTTACATCCGTCACACTTCTCTGTGATCACATAGCTCGGCATTCGGTGCCTCCTGTTGTCCCCTGACCAGCCCTGGCCTCGGGACGGATCTGGTGGTCGAAAAACTTGTCCAAGAGTTCGGACTTGAAGCAAGTGCTAATGGTGCTCTCCTGTGGCTGGGATGCGGCGCTGTGGGCCCGATTCTGGGGGCGGCCTAGCCGCTCGTCGACGCCTCTCATCCTTATCGAATTGAGGAATTGCTAACTTGTAGTCAGACCCCTGTCAAGCAGATTTTTCCGTGGTTTTCCGAGGGGTGATTACCGACCGAACAGGTCGAATTGCCCTCCCCCAGAGGTCATGCCAACCAACCGAAATCATGGGCATAAATCCCTCGCGCCGGAAAGTCCGACATCACCCAGGGAGGTGGCGTAAAACAGGTCAGGGCGAAAAAAACTTGTGAGTGTTCACTAACCGCTTGAAGGGGGAGGGTCGGTTCGGTCGTCCTCCATGCCCTCCGGGGCCGGATCTCCGACCCCCATGGCGGCCATCAGAGATCCGATGAGATCCCCCACCCTGGGGCGCTCGGGGATCACCGCGCAGTGGATCCCCAGCCCCTCCGCCACCCCCGCTGTGAGGGGCCCCACAGCGCCAAAGGTTATCCCCTTCCCGGCCTCGGTGGCCAGACCCGGGGCGGCGGCCACCGCGGCCTCGACGCAGCTCCCGGAGAGAAACAGCACCGCGTCCGTGCGGCCAGAGGAGAGCAGGCTCTGCACGTCCGCGGGGACCACCACGGGCAGGGTGTCGTACAGGGGGATGGGGCGGGGGTGGTAGCCCCCCTCCCGCAGCACGCGGATGGTCCGATCCCCCGCGCCCCTGGACCGGGGAAGCCAGATGGTGCTCCCGGGCTCCACCCCTGCCGCGGCCAGGATCTTCGCCGCACCGGCCGCCCGCTCCTCTGTGAAGGAGACCTGGAGATCGAACCCCCGCAGGGTGTGGGCAACGGTGCGGCTCCCCGCGATGAGCCGGGGCTGCGGGCCGGGGTTTACTGCCAGCCACGCCTGCCCAAAGAACCTCGCCGCCGCGCCGCTGCGCAGGAGCACCACGTCGTCCGGGCCCAGGCCGGCGACCGTGGCTCGGCCCTGGTGGTGCTCCGGCCCGGCTGCGCAGCGCACGATGGGCACCTCCACCACCCGGGCCCCTGCCCTGCGCAGGGGCGCCAGCTCGTCGTAGCTGCTCTCCTCGGCCTTGAGCACCACCACGGTGCGCCCCGCCAGGGGGCGCGGGCGCTGGGCCCCCAGGCGGGCGCTCAGCTCAACCACCCTGCCCAGGATCGTCACCGCTGGCGGGCGGATCTGCGCCTCCTCCGCCACCCGGGCGATGGTCTCCAGGGTGCCTGTCACCGAGCGCTGGCCAGGGGTGGTCCCCTCCTGGACCATCATCGCAGGAGTCTCGGGGTCCAGGCCCGCCTCCAGGAGCCGCTCGGTGATCCTGCCCGCTGTCTTCACGCCCATGTAGGAGACCAGGGTGAAGCCAGAGCTGGCGAGCTGATCCCAGGGGAGGTGCTCCAGGTTGCCCCCGGCCAGGTGGCCCGTAAAAAAGATCACCCCCCTGCTGGTCACCCGGTGGGTGACAGGCACCCCCGCGTAGGCCGGGGCGGCCACGCCAGCGGTCACCCCTGGCACCACCTCGAAGGGGATCCCCGCCTCCCGGCAGGCCAGCGCCTCCTCCCCGCCCCTGCCAAAGACGTAGGGATCGCCCCCCTTGAGGCGAACTATGCTGCGCGGACCGTCCGGCCTGAGGGCGAGCCCCACCATCAGCGCGGTGATCTCCTCCTGGGACATGGCGTGACCGCCATCGGTCTTGCCCACGTAGATCTTCTCCGGGGCCGAGCTGGAGCTGACCAGCTCGGCCGGCACCAGGCTGTCGTGGATCAGCACGTCGCAGTCGCGGCAGAGCTGCGCGCCCCGCACGGTGATCAGGTCCGGGTCCCCGGGGCCGGCCCCCACCAGGTAGACCTTGCCGGGCTCACCCATGGCCGCTGCCTCCATCGCCCGGGGCGGTACCACCATCTGTCTGTTGGGCCACCTGCCCCGCCGCCGCCAGGGCGGTCTCCCGCAGCAGGGACCTCGCCGCCCACAGATCTCCAGACTCTGCCAGGCGCCGGGCCTCTTTCGAGCCCAGGGCCGCGCCAAAGCCCCGCTGCCGCCGGGCCGGCTCGTGGGGCCAGCTTCTGCGCAGCTCTGCCCGGAGCTGGCGCAAAAGCTCCACGTAGTCCCCGACCCCCGGCGGCAGCCAGCGGCGCAGCTCTTCCACCAGCGTGGCGGCGAAGCCTGGTGCCGCCCCTCCGGTGGAAACGGCAACGGTGAGATCCCCGAGGCGCAAAAGCGCCGGGAGGTGGAGGTCGCTCCACACGCTCCCGTCCGCGCCGTTGAGCCAGGCCCCCGCCTCCCGCGCGGCCCGGGCCACCTCCTCGTCCACCTCTGCGGCTCCGGTGGCGGCGAAGACCAGCTCCGCGCCCCGAGCGTCCCCTGGAGCGAAGGGGCGGCGGAGCCACCGCAGGCTCCCCCGGTCAGCCGCGTCCACGAGCTCGCCCACCGCCTCCGGGGCCACCAGGGTGATCCGCGCCCCGCAGGCGAGCAGGCGACGGGCCTTTCGGGCGGCCACGGGGCCGCCGCCCACCAGGAGCACGGGTCTGTCTCGGAGCCGCAGGGCGACGGGGTAGAGGGGCTCAGACATGTTTTGGCCAGGGGAGCCGGGGCAGAGGGAGCTGGGACATCCAGGCTAGGCCAGGGCGTCCACGGCGAGCTCGGCCACGTCCTTGACCGAGATCACCTCCTCCTTGTCCAGGCCCAGCACCGAGGCCTCCATCATGATCGTGCAGTAGGGGCAGGTGGTGACCAGCACCGAGGCCTCGTGGGCGATTGCGTCGTTCACCCGCAGGTCCCCGAAGCGCTCCCCAGGGGGAGTCTCCATCCAGACCCGGCCCCCACCGCCGCCACAGCAGATGGAGCTCTCCCGGTTGCGGGTGAGCTCCATCACCCTCGTGCCCGGCAGCGCCGCCAGCACCTCGCGGGGATCCTGGTACACCTCGCAGTGACGCCCCAGGTAGCAGGGGTCGTGGAAGGCCACTGTCTTGCCCAGCTCCTTGTGGAGCTTCAGCTTCCCCTCCCGGATGAGCGCTGCCAGGAGCTGTGTGTAGTGCTGCACCTGGAAGCTGCCCCCCAGCTCAGGGTACTCGTTCGTGAAGGTGTACATGCAGTG
>JAJRWW010000226.1 GCA_024276595.1 Myxococcota bacterium | reverse complement strand
TCACTGGCCTGCTGTGCCCCGTGTGCCGTGCGGAGCTGGTCACGGCGGCCATCGAGTCCCATCTGGTTCGCACCTGCCCCAACTGCCAGGGCATCCTGGCTCGACGCAGGGCCTTCGGTTGCATCGTGGAGCGACGGCGCAACGCCTGGACCGGGGGAAAGGCTGCGCCCCAGCCCATCCCGGAGGGGGAGCGGGATCGGCGCATAGGCTGTCCCATGTGCGGTGCCCAGATGGATCAGCACCCGTACTACGGGCCGGGTGCCGTGCTGGTGGACACCTGCGGCGACTGCGCCCTGGTCTGGCTGGACAAGGGTGAGATGACCATCATCGAGCGCGCTTGAGGGCATCGCCTTTGGCCATCCGTGACATCACCCGCCCCCTTGGCCGAGGCACTCCAGTCTGGCCCGGCGACTCTCAGGTGGAGCTTCGACCTTCTGTCTGGGAGTCACAACAGGGTCCGATAACCACCACGACCCTGCGAACCACCGTGCACGCGGGGACCCACATGGACGCCCCTCGCCACCTGTTGTCCGGAGCGGCGGGTGTGGACAGCGTGGACCTGGATGCCTGCATGGGCCCTGCGCGCGTGGTGGATGTGGGCGAGGTGGGCTCCATCGGGTCGGAGCTGCTGTCCTCTCTGCTCTCTCCAGTGGCATGCGTGGAGCGGCTCCTGCTCAAGTCCAGGTGCAGCTCAGGGGACCCACAGGCCAGACACCCCACCTTTCCAGCGCTGGAGCCGGCCGCCGCCGAGGCCCTCCTGCGGGCGGGCCTGGTGCTGCTGGGTGTGGATGCGCCCTCGGTGGATCCGGCCGACAGCCAGGAGCTCCCGGTGCATCGCACCTTGCTGGAGGCTGGCGTGGTGCTGCTGGAGAACCTGTGGCTCGCTGGCGTGCCACCCGGGGACTACGAGCTCGTCGCCTTGCCCCTCAAGCTCGTGGGCTGTGATGGCTCCCCGGTCCGTGCGGTGCTCCGCACGTTGCCCTCGCGGTGAGGCAGCCTTGACATGGCGGCGACCATCCCCGATACAGACCTTCCATGACCCATTCCTCCTCCCGGCCAGATCCCGTGCGGGCTCTCTACGCCGACCGCGTTGCTCGCTTTGGTCAAGAGCAACAAAGGCTCCAGCGCTCGGCTCGCCTGTATGCCAACGGGCGCCTGGTATCCTTTCTGCTGGCCGTCGCGGCCCTCGCGGCGGGGATCTGGCAGTTCCATGTGGTTGTGTACTGGCTCCTGGGCCTCGGGGTTGCCCTGCTGGGGCTCTTTGTGCTGCTGGTGGTGCGCCACGACGGGGTGCTCGTGCAGGTTGACCGCCTGGAGAAGCTCTGCTCAATCAACGCTGAGGCGCTGCTGCGCCTTGACCGCCGCTGGGCAGATCTGCCTCGCCTGGAGGTGCCCGAGCTGGCAGGAGATGATCCCGTTGCGCGAGATCTGGATCTCTTTCATGCGGACGGTCGCCAGGCGTCCTTGTACCAGCTCCTGGGCACGGCCAACACCCCTCCGGGCAGGGCCACCCTGGCGAGCTGGTTGCTCGAACCCGCTGCGCCGGAGCTCATAGCCCTCCGGCAGAGGGCCGTGCGGGAGCTGGCCCCCATGCTGGACTGGCGCCAGGAGCTGGCCGTCCTGGGACGGGACATGGCGCGCCTGCCGCCGGACACGGGTCCGCTGCTGGCCTGGGCCGAAGGGGAGCCCACCATGCTCAATCGCGCCTGGCTGGTCTGGACCCCACGGGTGCTCCTGGCCGTCACCTTTACGCTCCTGGCGCTCCACGTGGCCGGGGCTCTCCCCGCGCTGTGGCTGGGCATGATCGTGCTGAACCTGCTCTTCACCGCCTGGCAGGGGGGCACGGCCAGGGAGGTGTTCGCGCAGGTCTCCTGGCGGGAGCGCGCCTTCAAGCGCTTCGCCCACCTCTTCGCGCCGCTCGCGGAGACGACCTTTCATGCGCAGAGATTGAAGGACCTGCAGGGACGCCTGGTGTCTCGGGGGCAGGCCGCGCACCATCAGATGAGGCGCCTCGACTCCATCAACGGCTACGCGGACGTGCGCCACTCTGGCTTGCTGCACCTGGGTCTTCAGGCGCTCACCCTCTGGGACTTCCACGTCCTGTTCGCCCTCGAGCGCTGGCAGCAGAGGGTGGGGCGCTCCGTACGCCAGTGGTTCGAGGTGCTGGGAGAGGTGGAGGCATTGGCCGCGCTGGCAGCCCTGAGCCACGATCACCCGGACTGGACCTTCCCCCTCGTAAAGCCAGCCCCGGAGGGGGAGGCTCGCCTCCAGGCCGAGGGGCTTGGCCACCCGCTCCTGCCACCGCTGGCCTGCGTGAGAAACCACGTTCAGGTGGGGCCGCCGGGGACCTTCCTCCTGGTGACCGGCTCCAACATGTCTGGCAAGTCCACCCTCCTGCGAGCCGTGGGTGTCAATGCTGTGCTTGCCCAGGCAGGCGGGCCGGTGCAGGCCGAGTCCTTGAAGATGGCCCCGGTGGATCTGGGCACCAGCTTCCGAGTGCAGGACTCCCTGGAGGAGGGAGTCTCCTTCTTCATGGCCGAGCTGCGGCGCCTCAAGGAGATCGTGGATCGGGCAACCGCCGGCAGGGTCGAGCGAAGAAGGGTCGAGGGGGGCAGGGCAGAGCCCGTCCGCACGCTTCTTTTTCTGCTGGACGAGATCCTGCAGGGGACCAACGTTTTCGAGCGCCAGCTCGCCGTGCGTCACGTGATCGCTCACCTGCTGGAGCAGGGTGCCATCGGGGCGGTCTCCACCCACGATCTGAGCCTCGCGGACGCGGAGGGCTTGTCGGCCTCGGCCCGGCCGGTGCACTTCTCCGAGTCCTACGAGGACCGTGCGGACGGCCCGCACATGAGCTTCGACTATGTGCTGCGCCCCGGAGTGGCCCCCACCTCAAATGCGCTCAAGCTCCTGGAGATCGTGGGGCTCGGGAGGGCCGAGGGGCTATCCCCATGAGCTGGCCCGCGACCGCACGAGGTCTCGCCACCATGGCCTCGGTTAGCCGCCTGCACATCGTGGCCATTGCCTCGATGGGGACGTTGACCTTTGGGTGGGTCTTCACCGGGCGCCACCCGTGGCTCCTGGCCGCGGTGTGCGGCCTGGACTGGTTCGTGGTCAACCTGCTCAACCGAGTGGTGGACCTG
>JAJRWW010000225.1 GCA_024276595.1 Myxococcota bacterium | reverse complement strand
TTTGGCGGTGGTCAGGTGATCTGCACTGCACGTGACAGCCGAAGGCTGGCGCGGGCAATGCCAGCTGTCCACGGCCAACCGCGGCAGCGGACAAGGACTTGTCCACCGGACCGGCAGTTTCCACAGCCTTCGACCGACGGGTACATGGTTACCGCCGATGGCAGGAACCACTTGGCGAACTACGGCTGAAACGGCGCTTGTCACCAGAAGGGTGCGGGTGCGAACGGCTCAGGTTGACGTAGTAAGTTGACCAGCCACTGGACGAAATCGACCCCTTGCTGACGCGTGCTGACATAAATACGGAGCTCCTTCACTACTTGTGGGTAGCCTTGTTCCAGTTCAGTTGAAACGTGACACCATCGGGCTCCATAATAAGGAGCCAGGAGGAGTCACTCATGAGCCAGAAGCGATTTCGCCGCAACTACAGCAACGAGGAGAAGACGGCCATCCTGCGCCGCCATCTGGTGGACAAGAAGCCGGTGTCGGACGTGTGCGACGAGTACGGCCTGCAGCCGAGCGTTTTCTACGGTTGGCAGCGGCAGCTCTTGGAGAACATGCCCGTGGCGCTGGAGGCCGGTGGGCGGCGGCGGCGCGGCAGCCGGGAGGAGAAGCTGGCGCGGGAGAACGAGGCGCTGAAGGCCAAGCTGGCCAGAAAGGACAACGTGATCGCGGAGATCTCCGAGGAGTACGTGCAGTAAAAAATAGCACTTGGGGAGCCCTGAAGGGTCGCTGGGTTCCTCATGACACGCGCGACCAGGTGGTCGACTTCGTGTCGGCCTGGTCGAGCAAGACCGAGATCCCCGCCAAGCAGCTCGTCGCGTGGCTCGACCTGCCACGAGGCAAGTACTACGACTGGAAGAAGCGCTACGGCAAGGCCAACGAGCACAACGGCAATGTCCCGCGCGACCACTGGCTCGAGGCGTGGGAGCGCCAGGCCATCATTGACTTCTTCCAGGCCCACCCGCTCGATGGCTACCGCCGCCTGGCCTTCATGATGCTCGACGAGGACGTGGTGGCGGCGAGCCCGTCGTCGGTGTACCGGGTGCTGCGCGGCGCAGGCCTGCTCAACCGCTCCAACGGCAAGCCTTCGAAGAAGGGGACCGGCTTCGTGCAGCCCGACGGGCCGCACCGCCACTGGCACATCGACATCTCCTACTTGAACATCGCCGGCACCTTCTACTACCTGTGCTCGGTCCTCGACGGCTACAGCCGCTACGTCGAGCATCATGAAGGCCAGATTGTCCATTGGGAAATACGCGAGGCGATGAAGGAGGTCGATGTCGAGACCATCCTGCAACGCGCGCGCGAGAAGTACCCCGACGCCAAGCCGCGCATCATCAGCGACAACGGGCCGCAGTTCATCGCCCGCGACTTCAAGACCTTCATCCGGCTGTCGGGCATGACCCAGGTGCGGACGGCCCCCTACTACCCACAGTCCAACGGCAAGATCGAGGCGTGGCACAAGACGCTCAAGACGACGACCATCCGCCCTCACACCCCGGCCACCCTGGACGAGGCACGCGCATTGGTCGGACGCTTTGTGGACTACTACAACGAAAAGCGCCTGCACAGCGCCACGGGCTATATCGCCCCGGCCGACAAGCTTGCAGGGCGTGAGCAGGCCATCTGGGATACGCGCGACCGCAAGCTCGAGGCCGCTCGCGAACGTCGCCGTCGTCGTCGTGCTGAGCAGCGGGAGGTGGCATGACATCCGGCCTCTCCACCGGCACGGCGTTCGCCGCCGGCTGTCCACAGGCGGGCTCCCGCGTCGCTGGGGCGAGCGAAGCCTTCATCACCGGTGGTGAAGGGTTGCTTCTTTTCCTTGACAAACACCTGGGATCGGGGCTATGTAGCCAGCCGTCTCGCGGGAGTAACTCAGTGGTAGAGTGCGACCTTGCCAAGGTCGACGTCGCGGGTTCAAATCCCGTCTCCCGCTCTTTCTTCGTGCTCCATGCTCGGCAGCCCAGGCGGCTGCCGAGCGCGTTTTTGGGTCCCCTGGGACCCTCGGCTCCGCCCGGAGGGTGTGGTGCAGGTCCCACATCTGTCGGTTGACTTGCGCGGGAAATCGGCACTATACTCTGCGCACCAAAAAGGCAACGCAAATGCGCCTATATAAAACCAAAATACCCAATGTGGCGGCTCTCATCATCGAGCGTCTCGTCAAGGACGGGGACATCGAGGTTTCCAACGTCACCGAGGCGAACCTGGATGTGGAGGCGGTGCTCAACGAGTTCCTGCGACTGGACCGCGAGATAACAGAGGCTGCCAAGGACAAGCTGGAGCGCAGAGGCCTGCCCTACAGCAAGTTCGGCAGGATCAAGCGCGACCTGGCGGAGCAGCGAGGGATTGGGGCAGGCGAGGAGGCCATCTCCTGGATCTGCAACCAGGTGCTGGAGACGTTCATGCACTCCCCACACGTGGACGAGGTCTACTCCGAGGACCTCGTCATGCGCCGCAAGATGAAGGATATTCTGCGAAGTGCCATGGCGGTGGAGAGTGAGCTGGACGAAGAGGTTCGCAAGCGCATCAAGAACATCAAGGAAGGCACTGACGCGTGGGAGATCGAGTATAGTCACAAGATGCAACAGATCCGACGCAAGCACGGCCTGGACTGAAGTGCGCGGGCGCACCGGGAGGCGCCTGGACACATGCTGAGGCCGGGGGGCCGAACACTCATTGGCCAACATCCTCGTATACGTCGAGCTCACGGAAGACACCGCAAGCTGGGCATCTCTGCTGGCTCTGCGGCAGGCGCGCCACATGGCCACACACCTCGGCGCGACCCTGTATGCGGTGCTTCCATGCGCAGCTCCGCCCAGCTACGGCGAGGACGACATTGTGGCGCTCCTGTCACGCCAGGGAGCGGACAAGGTCATACTCCTGAGCCACCCGGATCTCTCCCCTCCCACGCTCTTCCAGCACCAGGGAGAGGCGCTGCTCGAGGCCGCCACCAGGTTCTCTCCAGCTCTGCTTCTTCTGCCCGAAGGACCGGCGGCGGTGGAGCTCGCTCCAAGGGTGGCCGCTCGCCTGGGTGCGCTCTACGCGCGGCACCCGAACCTGCTCATCGGAGAGAACGGCGCCCTCCGCATCGACCAGGTCATGTTCGACGACAGCTACCTGCTCCGCCTGGACTCCGACAGCCTGGAGAACAGCCTCGTGGCCGTGGTGGCGGTGGACCCGCAGCAGGTCTCTCGACACGTTGGCGTGGATGAGGCCGAGGTGGTGGTGCTGGACCCTGGGCTCCCCTCGGCGGGCTCCTCGGCCCAGGATCTCCAGCGGCAGGAGGGCTCCGAGCTTGCCGCCTGCCCCAGGAGGGTTCTGCTGGCAGGCCCCGAGGTGGACAGCAGAGACGATCTCGAGCTCCTCCGCCAGCTCGCGGACCGAATGGGAGCGGCGCTGCGGCTCACCGAGGAGGCGGCGGCCAAGGGGCTCCCCGGCGCTCCCCGGCTCGAGCCACGCTCCTTGACATGCACTCCGGAGCTGCTGCTGGCCTTCGGCGTCAGAGGCTCGGCCAACACCCTCGGCCTCATCTCCGACTCCACATACGTCATCGCCGTGGGCCTGGATCGAGACGCCCCCATCTTCGAGCGCGCTCAGCTCGGCCTCGTGGCCTCGCCGCCAGAGGCCGCCCGGCAGATGCTGACCGAGCTGGAGAGCCACCCGGCGAGCGCGCCTCTCCCCCTGCCTCCTGTCCGATCCGCCCCTCCAAGGGGGCAGTCCGACCGGGACGATGAGCCCGGTGGTCCCGGGGCGAAGAGCCCCCCCGGCGCCGAGCCAGAGGAGGACGAGAACCTGCGCGCCCACGCTCCCACGGAGGAGATGGCGCCGCTGGATGCCCCGGACAGCTCCGAGCATAGCGAGGCCGGTGCCGAAGATCCCGCCCTGGCGGCCACCATCCGACCCATCGACCAGCTCGCGCACACCCCTCCCATGGGCACCCCGCTGCCCCTGGAGATGCAGCGGGCCAGGGAGGCTGCTGCCGGCAGTGATGCCCCGGGGGCAGACGCACTTCATCCCCACACACGGGGGGACGCCGCATCCACGGCCAGCGGCGTGGTAGGCGAAGCGCAGGATCCGGCGCTGGATGACACGCTCCCGGCGACACTCCCCGAGACGCCCGACCCGGGCCCAACGCCCGAGAGCGGCGACGAGGGAGGAGCCAAGCCATGAGAGTCGTGGTCCTGCTACGCGGCTGGCGAAGGACGCCAGGCGGATCCCTGGATGTGGAGCGCCTGGGCCGGTACGAGCGCCTCGCCCTGAAGGCGGCCACATCCCTCAGGGAAGCCGCCGACCAGGAGGTTACCGTGGTGGCCCTCTCGGCGGGCAACGAGACCGACGACGAGGCCCTGGCCGTCGCCCGCGCCCAGGGCGCTGACGAGACCGTGCGCATCTGGGACCCCATCCTCGGCGACATCGACCCGCTAGGAATCGCCCAGGCCCTCGCCCACGCGGCTCGACTGGTGCGCTTCGACCTGGTGCTGGCAGGGTTTCGCTCCCCGGACCAGCGTCAGGGCTTCATGGGACCGGCCGTGGCAGACCTGCTGCAAGTTCCCCACCTCACGGCGGTACAGCAGGTGCGCTGGGAGGCCGGAGCCATCGAGGCCACCCGCCGCTGCGAGGTCGGCGACTATGTTCACCGGCTCACCCCGCCCTGTCTGCTGACGGTGGCGGGAGGAGCGGACCCCGGCGCGGTCGAGCCCCTCCAGAGGCACCAGCCGCGGCTGCTCACCCTGGACGACGTGGGGCTGGAGGAGACCCACCTCCGTCCCAGGCTCCTGCTGAAGGGGACCCTGGTGCCCACCAAGCCCGCGGGCTACGTTACCGCCTTCGTGGACGACGCTGCCACCGTGGTGGAGCACCTGATGGACGTGGACGCCCTGCGCTGAAGAGCAGGGGAACGCCCCCGGCGCGGGTCACTTCGTAGCGGCCGATGTCCCGCGCCCGGCCGCAGCCAGGAGCCGCTCCCGGATGGACTCCGCCGACTCTCTGAGCTGCCGGGACTTCTCCTCGCCGCCGGTCCGGTCGTAGAAATCCGCCATGGCCTCGCAGCACCTGAGCACCTCCAGGTGATTGCCGGCGGTGGAGAAGATCTCCATGGCGGCCTCGAAGCGCTCCTCTGCCTCGTGGGCAAAGCCCCTGTTGGCGGCCAGCTCCGCCAGGGCCCGCTGCACCGCCCCCACCTGCTGCTGGTAGCCCCTGTCGCTGGACTTGACCAGCGCCTGCTTGAGAAGGTCCCGTCCGGAGTCCACCTCTCCCTGCTCCATGGCGACCCGGCCGCGCACCAGCAGGCAGTCCACCAGGAGGCGATCGTTGCCCAGGCTCGTGGCAATCTCCTGGGCCTGGACGAGCAGGTCCAGTGCCTGCTCTCGCTCACCCACCAGGCGGTGGGCGTCCGCCAGGGCGATGAGCTGGCGAGCCTGCTCCAGGCGGTCCCCGGTTGTGCGAGCCACCTCCAGCGCGTCGCTCCAAAATAGCCGCGCCCGATCCAGCTCACCCAGCTCCCGGAACACCTCCCCGGCGGCGTGCAGCGACTCCACCACACCGAAGAAGTCCTCGTTCCTGCGGCGAATGTCCAGGGACTCCTCGAAGCAGCGCAGCGCCTCCTGGAACTCCCCAATGGCCTGGTACACCACGCCGATGCTGGCAAGGGTGAAGGCGGTGGAGCGGTCGTCGCCGATCTCTTGACGCAGCTCGAGGGCCCTCCTGTGGAGCCTCAGCGCCTCTCCGTAGCTGCCCTCCAGGTAGTGCACCTTGCCCATATCATCCAGGGTGCCGGCGACCCCGCGCAGGTCCCTGGCGCGGTGAAAGAGCTCCCTGGCCGCCCGGTACTGCTCCATGGCCTCCTCGTACCTCCCCTGGCCACGATAGATGCGACCGATGCGCCCCAACGCCGCACCGCCCTTGTTGACCGCGTCCAGCAGCCAGGAGAGCCGCAGCATCTCCTGGAAATGCGCCAACGCCTGATCCGTGCGTCCCACGTGAGCGCAGACAGCCCCCACCGAATGGAGTGCGTCGATCTTGGCCAGCACGTTGGGCGTCTCCAGCAGGCGCAGACCGGCCTCATAGCTCCTGATGGCCTGCTCATTGCTGAACTTGGCGCGGGCGAGGTCCCCTGCTCGGATGAAGCAGAAGGCCGCGCGGCGCCGGTCCCCGCCGGCCTCATACTGCCCCCCGAGGAACTCGAAATGCTCCTCATCGGGCTCCCGAATACGGCTCTCCAGCCACTGGGCAACAAAGAGATGAAAGCGCTTCTGCCGCCTGGGATCCACCGCGGCTGTAATGATGGAGTACTCCAGGTTGTGGGCGAAGAGGTACTCCTCCTCCCCGGGGATCCAGGAGTCGGGCATGGGGACTATGTAGTCTCCCTCCACCAGCCCATCCACGATCTCCCGCAGGCGCTCGGCCACCTCGTCCGAGCGCCAGGGCACCTGCTCCTCGTCCTCGATGAGCAGCCGCGACAGCACCACCAGGGCGCCCAGCCAGAACACGTTGCCCATGGTGCTGGCCATCTCGAGCACCAGCCGCTCCTCCACCGAGAGGGCCATGACGCGAGCGTCGATGGCGTCCTCCACGCTCATGGGCAGCTCGGCGCGCTCAAAGCGGCTCATGTCTATGGACCAGATCTCCCGGGATGTATCCAGGACGCGCTGGTCTTCGAGCATGCGCAGGAGCTGCCGCAAAAAGAATGGGTTGCCGCCGGTCATCTCCACGCTGTCGGCCAGAAAGGCCGCAGGTATCTCCCCGGCGCGGGAGAGGAGCAGGTGCAGGTACCTCTTTGCGTCTGCGCTTGGCAGGGGGCCCAGGCTTATCTCCGTGACGTCTCCCTCGGCCAACCCCCACCCGGGGCGACGCACCCGCAGCCTGGGCTGGCTCACGGCCACGAGCACCAGGTGAGCGCCCTCGAACCCCTCGCCCATCTCCTGGATCAGGTCCAGGGAGGGGTCGTCGGCCCACTGCAGGTCCTCGAAGACCAGCACGATGGGTGCGCGCTGGCTGTCCGCCTCGAAGAAGCGCCGCAAGACTGTGCGAGCGATGTGATCGTGCTCCAGGGGATCCTCCTCCAGGAGCCGCAGAAAGGGGTTGTCTCGAAAGCGCAATCCCATGAACGTGCCCAGGAAGTGCAGGATCTCGGTCATGCGTTGATCCTCGAACACCTCCTGGCAGGCCTTGCGCATCTGGACCCGGGCCTCATCCTCCCCCATGCGGTCGGTGAGGCCGAAGCGCTGCCTGAGCAGCCTGCCCATGAGCTCACCGTCGCCGTCCCCCTTCTCGGCGGAGCCCTGGTACCAGCGAACACCCTGGGATCGGCGCTCCACGCGCTCCAACCACCCGGAAACGAGCCGGGACTTGCCCACACCCACCTCCCCCTGGATGTGCACCATCTGGGGCGACATGTACTACACGGCTCTTTGCAGGGCGGCGTCGAGGAGAGCTATCTCCTCCTCGCGCCCCACCAGCTCTGTGGGCTCCCTCCAGAGCTTCGATCCCGCTCGCTCCTCGTCATTGGCCATCACTAACCTCGGCTGCTTGGGGTTGTCCCGGCCCCGAGAGCTCGCGGCAAGGCCAGCCAACCGCTCCCGGCACTCTGGGGCTACAATAGTCCCAAAATGCCTTCGCTGTCGACTCCAAGCCGCTCTCAGTGCAGATCACTGGTCGCCCCCAGCTCGCCGAGGCCAACCTCCCAGTGGTCGAAGGTCGGCGGGAGCCCCGAGCTCCACGAGGTCCCCGGGGGGGGTTGGGCGGGGGGAACGCGGAGCAAAGGCGTGCCGGCCCACCCTGCAGCTAGCGGAGGCCATGTCGCTTGAGCAACCTGTGAAGGTGCTTGCGATCCATGTCGGCGGCCCGGGCCGCCTTGGAGACGTTTCCGCGGTGGCGCTCCAGGAGCCACCTGAGGTAGCGACGCTCAAAGCCCTCCACCCACACCGCCTTGCTCTGGCCGAAAGACAGCGCCGGGTCGAAGGGTGCGCTCCCGGAGAACAGCAGCTCCATGGCACCATCGTCCTCTGTCTCCGCGCAGAGGGCCAGGGCCCGCGCCAGCCGCTCCAGGGAGATGATGTTTCCCTCCCAGCTCAGGTGGCCCCCAAGGGTCTCGATGGCAGATGTCACCCTTGCAATCAACCCCGGGTGTCCCGGGTGAAGGTCGGCCAGCACCGCCGCCACCAACAGGGGCAGATCCTCGAGCCGATCCCGCAGCGGAGGGAGGTAGATGCGCACCTGGTCGAGGGCTTCGGTGAGCTGCTCATCCATCCGCCCTCTGCTCGCCTCCAGCGTCAGGTCCCGGGATGTGAGCGCCAGCAGCCGCTGCCCCCGGGGACCGGTCGAGGGCGAGCGCAAGGGCCTGCGGGATCTGCGCGCCACCTCGGCCACCCTGGCCTGCACCTCCAGCGGCAGCTCCCAGGGCTCGAGCAGGGCGACGGTCCCCTCTCCCTCCAGGAGCCCCGAGCCCGGCTCGAAGAGGCGCTCCACCAGGTGCGCAGGGGCATCCTGGGAGCAGTCGACTACCGTGAAGGGCAGCGACCTCAGCTCGCTGCGCCCATGAATGACCCGGGCGAGGGTACGACGACCCGTCCCGAGCTCGCCCCGGACCTGCACCGTGATGTCCAGAGGGGCCACGGCGCAGGCGAGAGCAAAGGCCCGCCGCATCCCGGCGCCGCGTCCCACCATCCCCTCGAGGGCAGGTCCCTCGAAGGGCTCCGGCCGCACCCGCCGCCGCAGGGCTCGAAAGCGAAAGCGCGTCTCCCCCACCTTCACCTGGGATCCGTTGCGCAGGTACGCCTCCCGGATCTCGGCGCCGTCCAAGAACGTTCCGTTGGTGGAGCCGAGGTCCCGCAGCAGGTGCCCCCGAGCGTCTCGCCGTATCTCCAGGTGCCAGCGGGAGACGGTCTCGTCGGGCAAGGCGATGTCGTTCTGTGGTGCCTTGCCCACGCTCACCACGTCCTTGGTGAAGGAGAGCTCCTTCCCCTTCTGTGGGCCACGCACGACCTGGATGATCATCTCCCAGTAGCGGAAGGTGGACGGAGCGGCGACCACGCCGCTGGGCGGGCCCGAGCCGGGAGTCTGCCTGTCGCCGGACATGCCGTAGACCGTAGCCCCTCTCGAGGAGAGAGGTCAAGGCGCCCTGCGCCAGCGCTCACCGCCCCGGCCTCTTCCGCCTCGCCCCCTGAAGTCGACTCTCTCGGATCCGCGGCCAGGCTGAACGTGCACGGGGAGCCTGGACAAACAGATCCCTTGGGCGCATGGTATAGGGGCGTCGTTCCTCGGAGCACCCGACCGCCGGACGTCTCGTCGGTCCTCTCGGCGCCCACAGGAGAAACAGGATGAGCTACCGTTCTTTCATGGTCGTGACCCTCTCGCTGACACTGACGCTCTGCTGCTGGACGCTGCTGCTCGGCTGCAACGAAGAGGAGGGCGCCCCGCAGCTCAGCGCCTCCCACCACCCGGGCTGGGATCGCGCCGACTGCGCCACCTGTCACACCCTGGCCGACATTCACGGCGGCGACCGGGACTGGCCGGACTGCTTCGGATGCCACGGCGGCAACGGCGGCCCCACCCGCCCCGCGGACCACGGCGAGTCCGGCTGCAACACCTGCCACGCAAACGGCTCAGCCCCGTGGGACGACGTCTCCCACGCCGGGTACGAGCCCTACGAGCCCGACGGCTGCATGGGCTGCCACGGCTGAGCCCTCCGCTGGCGCTCTCGATCTCGTCTCGGGTCACATGTGCCATGCATCACTGATGTGCAACACCTCCACGCCAGAGCCGCCCCCTTCAGCCCTGCTGTTGCTGCTCCTCGGCCTGCTGGGTCTCTCGGCCTGCGGACCGCCTCGGCGCCCCCCCCGACACGCGCACCACGGCTCCCCTGTCAACAGCTTGCAGCTCGACCTGGGGGGCCCTGGCCACCCGCGGGGGCTGGTGCTCCTGCGGCCCGGGGAAAGCTATGACACCGCCCGGGGAGCGCGGCTCTCCCGGGGCGAGCTCGCCCAGCGCCTGGCCAGCGCCAGGGTGATCTTCGTGGGCGAGTCCCACGACGACTCGGCTCACCACCGCGTCCAGGCGGCCCTCATCCGGATGCTCGCCCGTCCGAAGGCTCGCACTCCAGCCCCGAGACCCCGGGGTGCGGGGGCCTCGTTGGCCGCAGGACCGCTGCTGGTGGGCATGGAGATGTTCTTCAGGGGGCACGCCCCGGCGGTGCTGCAGCGGTGGGCGCGCGGGGAGCTGGACGAGGCCAGCTTCGTCAAGGCGGTGGGCTGGCGCCACCAGTGGGGGATGAGCTTTGCCTACTACCGCCCCGTCTTCGGGGCGGCCAGGGATCATCGCATCACCATCGTGGGCTTGAACGTCCCCCTGCCACTTGCGCGCAAGGTGGGCCGCCAGGGGCTGCGGGCACTGACCCCGGCCGAGCTGGCCTCCCTCCCCCGGCTGCACCTGGCCTTTGCTCGCCACCGCCAGGTGTTTCGTGCTCTGCTGGGGTTGCCCCCATCCGGGCGGGCGCTCCCCCATCCTGGCTCCGGCGCCCAAAGGCCAGCCACTCCCGGCCACGGGGCGGGCGCAGGGACAGCACCCAGGTCTGGCCACGGCGGCCTCCTTGGGAGGCTCTTCGAGGCACAGGTCCTGCGGGACGAGGTGATGGCCTCTGAGATCGTTCGAGCGCTGGATCGCGCCGGGCCCGGCTCCCGCATGGTTGTCCTGGTGGGAAACGGCCACCTGCTGTACCACACTGGCGTCAACGACCGACTCCGTCGCCTCAGGCCCTCCTGGCCCCAGGCCACGGTCATCTGCCTCTCCGCCGGCCGGGCCGGGATCCGCGTGTCCCGAGGGCTGGGCGACTACCTGGTGGCAACGCGAGCCCGTCGCCGCCCTGCAGTGCACCCAAACCCTCGGCGAAGGATGATCCAGCGCGCGCGCCCGAGCTCCCCGCGGACGAGCCCGGCTGTGCGGTGAGCCCCAGGGAGCCTCGATGGAGCCTCATCACACGAGCCCTGGGCCGGGAATGCTTTCGGTGGCTGCCCTGCGCCCCGGGGACCAGGTGGCGGTGCTGGCGCCAGCGGGCCCATGCGACACCGAGGATCTCAAGGAAGGCATGGATCTGCTCGCCACCCGCTACCGGGTGCGCCCGGCAGAGAACCTCTTTGCCCGAGAAGGGTACCTGGCGGGATCGGATCAGCGTCGCCAGGAGGCCCTCAACCGCGCCCTGGCGGATCGGGACATACGCGGCATCTTCTGTGCGCGCGGCGGATACGGCGTGCAGCGCATACTGGACCAGCTCCAGGGAGACCTCCTCAGGGCCGATCCCAAGCCCATCGTCGGCTTTTCGGACATCACCGCGCTGCTGTGCTGGGCCAGGATCCAGGGCGTGGTCTCCATTCACGGTCCCGTCGTCACCCAGCTCCCAAGGCTCCACAGCGGCAACCTGGAGCACCTGTTCTCCCTGCTGGAGGACCCGGGCTACGCTCCGGTGCTGCGAGGCACGGCCGTGCCACCGGGGGCAGCATCGGCGCGCGGCCCGCTGGTGGGAGGAAACCTCTCGCTCCTGGGGGCGCTGGCAGGGAGCCCATGGGCTCCGGACCTCCGGGGAGCGCTGCTGGCTCTGGAGGAGGTCGGGGAGGCGCCCTATCGCCTGGACCGCCTCCTCACGACCCTCTATCACCAGCCCTCGTCTCGGAGCACCCGAGGGCTGGCAGGCGTCCTCGTGGGTGAGCTGTGCGGCTGTGGCGACGACGACCACGACGGCAACGCCCCCTCCGGGCTCGCCGTGGTCGCGGAGCGCCTCGCTTTCTCGGGACGCCCGCTGCTCACCGGCCTCCCCTTTGGGCATGGCGAGCAGAACCTGGCCTTCCCTGTGGGGGTCGTGGCCCAGGTGGACTGCAGTGCACAGACCCTCTCCTGGGAGGGCGGTGTGGTCGCCTGAATCGCCCCCGCGCCCAGCTCGGCGCAGGCGCACACCACGTGGAGGGGGCGGTCGGATCCCAGGGGAGGCGAGCTCTGGGGAGGCGAGCCCGGCGGGCGGATGGGCAACGGCGGGGATCAGGATCGCGCCAGGTCGGCGGCAGCCTTCTCCACCATCTCCTGGATGTCGGCGACCTTGAAGGGCTTGGCGATGAAGTCGAAGGCCCCCTTGGCCATGGCTTTGCGGGCGAGCTGCATGGTGGCGTAGCCAGTTATCATGAGGACCTTCGTTCGGGGCCATCTCTCCATGACAGTGTCCAGCACCTGGATCCCGTCGATGTTCTCCATGCGGATGTCCGTGAGCACGATGTCGAACTCGCGGCTCTCCAGGCGTTGCAGGGCCTCCTCGGGGTCGGTGAAGGTCTCCACCTGGTGGCCACGCTTCTCCAGCGCCGGCTTGAGCCTGTCTCCCACCAGGGGCTCATCGTCCAGGATCAGGATGCTCAGTGCACAGCTCATGCTCATCTCCTCGCCGGGGCGCGCCGGGTAGCGACACAGGCAATGTGGAGGCTCGAGGGTGGAGCCTACGTCCTGGAGACCACCTGAAGGGTCTTTCTTATCCTCCGCCGCTGCCTGTATGCGCGGATGACATGATACAGGATGACCAGCACTCCGGTGATACCGCTGGCGAACAGGAACACCTTGCTGGCCAGGTTGCAACGGTAGTCCCAGGATCTGTCGATGTCCAGGTAGCCGAGCTGCCGCATGTACATGGGAATGGCGATGGCGCGGCTGATCACGCACAGCACGATGATGACCCCGGTGACGATCCGGATGTACATCTCGTTGACCACTTTCACCCCATACACCCCCAGGAAGATCCCCAGCAGGGATCCCAAGAAGAGCAGCAGGGTCAACCGGATGTCCACGAACCCCTGGTAGGCGTAGCTGAGAGCGCCAAAGGCCCCCATGAACATGGCCAGATACAGCTCGGTGCCAGCCGCGACCGCCGTGGGCACGCCAATTATGTAGATCATCGCAGGCACGCCGATGAACCCACCCACGCCGATGGTCCCCGCCAGGTACCCGGTGGCAATCCCCACCGCTGCCAGCACCCACAGGCTGACGGTGACGTCGGCTGTCTTGAAGTAGATCATTGGGGGCAGCTTCAGCCGGCCGAAGAACTCCACCAGCCGGCGGGAGGGCCCGGTGCCGCCCTCCTCGTCGCTCCTGGAGCGGAGGGCGTCGCGGAGCATGGCCGCGCTCACGAACACCAGGATGACCACGAACACCAGGCTGATGTACAGGTTGGCGCCGGCACCCTTGTCCGATCCGTGCCCCTTGGCGCCCCTGAACAGGAAGCTGTTCACCCAGACCGCTAGCTGGATCCCGACTATCGCCGTGAGCAGCAGGGAGGCCCCCAGGCGCCGATCCACGTTCCCGGCCTCGCCGTGCTTGTGGGAGCCCACCATGGCCTTGCCGAACTTGTGGGTGATGTTGCTGGCAACGGCCACCACCCCCTCCACCCCGAGGTTCATCATCCCCGGGGTCATGAAGAAGGCGCCGCCGCTACCGATGAAGCCGCTCAGCACGCCGCCCACAAAGCCCAGGACGATCACCTGCAAGGCGATGGCCAGGTTGATGTCGATAAAGTGTGCGCCCATCTTCTAGCTCTCCTCAGGCGATCCCCACCAGCTTCAACAAGGTCCCTGTGACCCGGCTATAGCTGAAGGCCACGGCGGGCACCAGGAGGGCCACGAGCACCGCCATGGCTGCCCTCCAGACAGTGGAGTGATTCCCTCCCAGGGCCCACAGGATCCGATCCTGCAGGAGAAACACCGTCGCGTACACCGCGAGGATCACCATGGAGAAGCCCACCACCCTGACAGCATCCACGGCGCCGAACCTGTAGCGGGAGTGCAGCTCCGCCGTGGTTATCACCGGACACTTGAGCTGCTCCTGAAAGGCTCGCACCAGCTCCCGCTTCTCCCGGATCCGCGCCGGGCCGCTCTTCGAAAGGAAGACGTCGCCAACCACGATGAGGGAGTGGGTGGGCTCCTGCTGGATCACCTCCAGGAGCTGATCGCTTGTGCCGGTGACGGAGCGGGCGCCCCCCGAGCACCCCGCCGCCACCAGGGCGTCCAAGGCGCTGCTCAACCCCCCATCGTCCTGCTCAGAATCCTCGCCAGCCTCCTCCACGCGCTCCTCGTAGACCCCGCTGCTGCTGCGACGCTGCCCTCCGAGGGCGCCCCCCTCGCTCTCGCGGCGATGCGCGGCCACCTCGGAGGCGGACGGGAGCTCCGCGGGGGTCCACCGGAGCAGCTCCACCGCAGCACCCCACCGCGGGGCAAACTCCATGATCTGCTGGAGGCTCTCCTGCCCGGCGCCGTGCCGCTCCTGCAGGAGCAGGATGCTGGTCTCCGCCATGGTGCAGTCCAGCTCCCGACAACCCTCGAGGCCCTCCAGCACCTCCGGTAGCGCGTCCTCCACCTCCCGCTGGCGCGGCATGTAGGTGACGGTCAAGACCTGGTCCTCGGCGACCATCCCGATGTCCGCGTCGGCCGTCCGCTCGTCCAGGGCGAGGCGCAGACGGGCCCTGGCCACGAGGTCCTGATCCCTCAGCAACCTCCTGGAGGCTGGCGTGGCACGGAAGTCGGGCAGCTCGGCCAGGGAGCAGAGGGCCGTTGCGAGGTTGTCGATGTTGAGGTTCTCGGTGTTGACGCACAGGTCGAAGTGGTCCGGATGCTGCGGATCGGCCTTGTGCACGTATCGAGCCCAGCGATCCAGGTCCTCGTCGAGCTGCTCCAGGTAGCGCAGCGTCTTGTCCCTGGAGACGCTCAGATCCACCATGGCGCGCTCAAGGCGGACGCGCCGAGGCACCCTCAGCCCCACGCGGATCCGGTGGGTGACTCCGGGCAGCAGCAGGTGCCCGGAGATCCCGTGGTAGACCAGGTTCCCGTCCACGGCTCGATTGCACAGGCCAGAGGTGATGCAGGCCAGGTAGCGGTCCTTCTCCCGGGCCAGCAGCTCCTCTCGACCACGAGATCTGATTATCGAGATCTCCAGGCGGCCCACCATGATCCCGAGCAGCCTGGCCTCCTCCCAGAGCTCCTCCCGGCTGACGCAGGGCCAGCCGAGCTTCTTCGCCAGGCTCTCGGCCAGCTCCCGTCTGGCCCTCTCGGAGACCGAGCTAATCATGAAGATCGCCATCTACGTGGTCCTTACTCCGTGGGCTCCTTGGCCTTGACTTCCAGGATCTGGCAGGCCAGCGACGGCTCCAGAGCAATGGGACGCTCCAGCTCCATTCGCAGGCGGGGCGGCTCCTCGCCGATAATCAGGAGGCTGATCCCGTGGCGCACCACGAAGCTCCTGAGCTCCCCCGCCACCAGACCCGAGCATATGTGGTAGGAGACCTCGATGCCGGCCTGCTGGGCGCTCGCCAGCAGGTCCTTGAGCGCCTCGTCCGTCCAGGCCGCCTGGCAGGCGTCCTGGTCCGCGGGCTGTATTCGCAGCACGAAGACTCGGGTGCTCATCCTGCTGGCGAGCCCCAGAGCGTGGCCGAGCCCTGTGACAGCATCTGCCTGGAGCACGACGAGAACGTTGCGACGTGTCATGGGCGCTCTGGATCGATCTCAAAACAGCCAACTTGAAACGGTCAAATGCCGCAAAGCCACAATCAAGATCCGCGCCAAGATTGCAACCCTCGTGATTTTCAATAGTTACAACCACAGCGGGGATCTCTGGGGATCCGGGATGTTTCATTTTGAAACGCCGCCCAGAGAGATCTGCTCGGAATCTCTAAGTTAGTCGCCAATCACATAGCACCTGGGTCGTGTTTCAACATGAAACATCCCGGCGCCTCGCAGCCCCCTCTCACAGCCGCCGTCGCCGCCCCCTCCCAGGAGCCTGGCTGGCGCTAGGCGAGCCCGAGCTGCTTCATCTTCCGCCAGAGGGTCGTCCTGGAGATGGAGAGGACTCTGGCCGCCTCTGCCCGGTTGAAGGCCGTCTTCACCAGCACCTGCTGGATATACTGCCGCTCCTTCTCCGCGAGGGTCATCCAGCGCTGGCCGCCCACGCTGTTGATGGAGAGCTGCTGAAGGTCCGGGGGGAGATCCTTGGGAAGAATGGTCGGGCCGTCGGCCAGCGCCACGGCCCTCTCTATGATGTTCTCCAGCTCACGTACGTTGCCAGGGAAGGGGTAGTGGCTCAGGATGCTCATGGTGTCAGGAGCGATCTCATCAACGTGCTTCCCAAAGGCCTCGCTGCACTCCGCCAGGAAATGGCGCGCCAGAATGGGCACGTCTCCCATGCGCTCCCTCAGGGGCGGGAGGGTAATGTCCACCACGTTGAGGCGATAGTAGAGGTCCCTCCGGAAGGCACCGGCCTCGGAGGCGACCTTCAGATCCTTGTTGCTCGCAGCGATGAGGCGCACGTCCACCTGGACCTGCTCGGTCCCACCCAGCCTCAGCAGGGAGCGCTCCTGGATGAACCGCAGCAGCTTGACCTGCATCCCGGCCGGCATGGTGGCGATCTCGTCCAGAAACACCGTGCCCCGGTGGCCGGCCTCCAGCAGACCGATCTTCCTCTCCGTGGCACCGGTGAAGGCCCCCTTCTCGTGGCCGAACAGCTCGTTGGGCACGAGGTCGTCGGCAAAGGAGCCGCAGTGAAAGGGGATGAAGGGGTTGTCCCGGCGCGGGCCACCCACGTGGATCGCCTTGGCCACCATCTCCTTGCCGGTGCCGCTCTCGCCCTGAAGGAGGACATTGCAGTTGAGGGGCGCCACCTTCTCGATGAGAGCGAGCACCTTGCGCATGGCCGCGCTCTCGCCGATTATCATGGACTGGAATGGGTGGCAGCCGAGCCCGTCCTGCGCCGCCCGCCTGCGCGAGGAGAGGCGGGCCTTGTGCACAGCCCTCCCCACGAGCTCTTGGAGCTGTCCACCCTTGATTGGCTTGGTGACGTAGTGAAAGGCGCCCAGGTGGATGGCCTCCACCGCCGTGTCCACCGAGCTGTAGGCGGTGAGGATGATCACCTCCACGGCGGGCCAGCGCTGCTTGACCTCCGCCAGCACATGGAGCCCGTCCATGTCGGGCAGCCGGAGATCGCAGATCATCACCTCGAAGGGGGCCTCTGACAGACGCTCCAGGGCGGATGCGCCGTCGAGGAAGGTCTCCACCTGGTGCTCCTGTCGCGTGAGGATCCGGGCGATCTCCCGGCAGGTGATGGGCTCGTCATCCACGACCGCTATCCGGACGCCGCTCATGTGGACACCTCTAGGGCCTTGCCCTCCAGGGGTAACACGACCGTGAACACCGAACCAAGCCCCGGTGTGGAGGCCACCTCTATTCGCCCTCCGTGCTTGTTGACGATGCTGTAGCTCACCGACAGGCCCAGCCCTGTCCCCTCGCTCTCCTTCT